>CACZPL010000172.1 GCA_902783015.1 uncultured Lachnospiraceae bacterium | reverse complement strand
TTCTTTAATAATATGGCGCCATAGCCAAGTGGTAAGGCACGGGTCTGCAACACCTTGATCACCAGTTCAAATCTGGTTGGCGCCTCTACCTAACAAGATGCCGAAAATCCTTACTGTATAAGGGTTTGCGGCATTTTTATCATGCAGACCAATGAATGAAAGGATTAACAAATGATTGAACAGATAATCGATAAGAACAAAAAACAAGAAATTGCAAGAACCATTCTCGAATCATTGACGGAATGGTTTGAGGTCGAAGAAAGCAGAGAAGGCTACATTACCGACTGTGCCGATTGGATCTTTGTTGCGGCAAAGGAAGAGGATTCCTATGTCGGATTTCTCTGCTTAAAGGAAACCGGAAAAGACACGATCGAAATCGCGGTGATGGGCGTGCGAAAGGATTACCACAGCCACGGCATCGGGCGCGCACTGTTTGAAAAGGCCGCAGCGATTGCCGTGGAAAAGGGGTATTCCTTTATGCAGGTCAAAACAGTACAGATGGGCATGTATCCGGATTATGATGCGACAAACCGGTTCTATCTTGCCTGCGGATTTAAGGAGTTTGAGGTAATCCGCGAGCTCTGGGGGGATGAAAACCCCTGCCAGATCTATGTAATGTATTTGAAGTAGCCGGCTCCTTACAGCTGGCTGTTGAACAGACTCTTTAACTTGTACACGATGTCTTCGGAATCGGCGTTAATGCTTGCGGCCTCGTTGATATTTGAAACGGCCGAAAGCGCTTCCTTGTCCGCCTCACCACCGTAGCCTATGGTATAAACCGGTATGCCGGTATTTTTTATTGCGCCCTGTATATCCTCAAGATTGATATAACCGTTAGCGTAACCGTCACTCAGAAGAATGATCATGCACTTTGCATCCGGATGCTCCGCTCTCTTTTCTTCAATCATCTTTGCCGCGATCACAATGGCCTCATAGGTGCTGGTGTTGCCGTTCGCGTCCATGTTGTCGATGGCACCCTGAAAGTATGCCCGCTGGTTTAAGTCGAGCTGTTCGATCGGAAGCTCTACGACCACATCGCTGGAATAGCTGATCAGACCGATGTAGTTATTTTCGTTGATGTACGAAAGTCCGTTGGAAAGCGAAGCCTTCAGCTGTTGCATGGGTTCTCCCGCCATGGAACCGGAGCAGTCGGCAACAAAGACCGCAATGATATCTTTACCGTTATCTTTCTCTTTTTTGTAGGTGACCAGACCTTGGTTGACCTCGGCACCCGAAAATGCAAGCTCCGTGGTATAATCATCATTTGCGTTAAACCCTTTTTCGGTCGCGATCCGCTGCATGGCGTCACTCTTGCAGAAATCAACCACCATTTTCACAGCCTCAAGCTCCTCGGGAGTCTTTGAGCTTTCTCCGCACAGATAAACAGGATTGTCGTGCCTTACACCAAAGGGGATAAAATCGTACAGAGATGTCAGGTTTTCATCATTGATATATGCCTGATATTCGGTCAGCATGCCGTCGAGATTTCCGTTTGACGCACTGTCCCGCATCTGCTGCGTCGTGTATGCGACGTAGGGAATATTCGCGTTAAAAGATGTAAAATTCTCCGTCCCGTCCTTTAACAGGGTGAGCAAAAGGTTTAAGCCCGTAGCACTGGTCTGCGGATTGGTGTACCCGACATTGATCTCATTGTTCTGTACGGCCTTGATCACGGAATCAAAATCACTGTAGGTGCCCTTCTTTACCAGAATGCCCGCCGTATTTCCCACAAGCCGCTCCTCATAAAGCGTGAGATCCCCGCCGTTCACCTTTGCATATTCGCCAAAGAGTGTATTACTCGGCGTGTAAAGATCCGGCAAATACTTGTTGGATATGATGTAGTCCGCCGCCGTACCCGAGGCAACCGATCTCACACTCATGGAAACCGATCTGCCGTCTGCGGTTTGTGCACCGCTTGCATTAAATGCGTTTGCAACATCGATCAGCCAGGAATCACTGTCCTTTCCCGCTTTTTCTCCCGATGTAAATATTTCAATATCAAGCTCTCCATGACCGGTCACGGCAAGCGGATATTTATCGATCTCGGGAAGCTCATCGTACAGATTATTGCTGTCGAAAGATACGACACCCTTCTTTTTTTCCGCTTCCCGTACCGTGACGCGCGCGGCAAGCTCATCAAGCGAGAGGTCGTCGTTGTTTTCGACAACATCTGGCTGCGATGTGGTCTGTTCATTGTTTGACCTGTTACTTCCGGATTTGCCCGCTATGGCTATAATGAGTACGACCGCCATGATCACGACGATCGCAATGCCTATGATCCCAATCGCTTTATTATTATTCTTCATAATGCATATACTCCCTTCGCATTTTCATCAATACATGGTTGCCTTCTGGTATTCCTTCATGGTATCAAGACATGCCGTTACCTCATCCACATATTTTTCATCGAGCGTGGTCGGATTTGTGTCAATATCCACCAGTTTTTCCACCAGTGTATTAAATTTCCTTACCAGCCTGTCACCATCGTTTACCAGATCTCTCAGATAGGCAGGATCGGGTCTGGTATAATAATCATAAGTCCGCATATATGCAGCTGCACTGTCGAGGTTTGATGTCATCTGTGCAAGGATCTTCTGATACAGAGACTGCATGCTGTCGGTGTTGCTCATCATAAATGCTTCCCGGGATTGTATGCTGTCATATTGCGTTTCCAGGCGCTTTACCTCGTTGTCAAACAATCCCTTGATATTTCCGGCCTGAAAGGTCTCCCGGACGGAAGGCTCTTTTTTCTCGGTGAGCAAATATTTATTGGCCGTGATCGTATAGATCAGCCAGATCACAGATGCGCCGATTCCGACAGGAAGGGCGTCCGTAAAGAAGATCAGCAGCAGACTCATGATAAAGATCAACACGCTGATCCCGTTTACCAATATCAGGTTTTTGATTCGGTCTTTCATGGATAATCCTCACAATACAAAAACAACATCCGTATTATATCAAACTGTATCTGAAAATACAATTGAAGGACCCGGTACATTACTGTCGCAAAACCTGATGGTCAAGGGATACTCATGTATCGATCCTTATCAGTTCGGTCAACGATCTGTTCCTGTATGTCACATCATCCCTTGCCGTAAAGCCCTGGCGCTCCCAGAACGCATTTCCGGCCTCATTTCTGTTAAACACAAGCAGCGCAACCTTATGGATGCCTTCTTCGTGAAGCGCATCCAGTGCGCTTTCCAAAATGGTTGTCGCAATCCCCTGCCGCCTGCAGCTTTCCGATACAGCCATATGGTGTATAAAGCCTCGTCGCCCATCGTGCCCCGCAAGGATAACCCCGACGATCGAATCATCCTGCTCCGCAATAAAACAGGTCGACGGATTACGTTTCAGATATTTTTCAATACCCTCTCTGGAATCATCCAAGTTGTTGAATCCCATATTTTTGCAGGACATCCAAAGCGCATAAACCTTGTCATAGTCGTCGATCGTCATAACCCTGACGATCGTTTTTCTGAATTTTTCCAATCTGTACAAATGCTCCTCGTCAATCTCGGTATTCCCGTTTTTGAAGGAATAACCCATTTTCTGATAAAACGGAAGGCCCGTAATGGACGCCGGGATCTCAATCCTTTTTGCCCGGAGCGCAAACGCATCCTTCTCCAACGTTTCCATGATGGCCTTGCCAATGCCCTTCCCCTGATGATCCGGATGAACAAAAATCGTAAACAGGCTGCTTTCATCCTGTTTATCCCAGTAAGGTCCGATCGCGCCGCAACCGATGATCCCGCCATCACCCTCTACCACATAAAAATGCGTCCACGATGCCCTCTGCAGAACATGCTCCGGAGACTGGCTCTTGATCAAAGCATCCATCAGCTCTGCCGGGTAGTTCCTCTTGTTTGATATATGTATGGTTGTCCTTATCAATTCGGAAACCGAAGCCGCATCGGATTCTTCAAATCTTCTGATTTTCATTGTCATTCCTTCTTGTCAACAAAGCAGCCCCGCCATCTCAAACATCTGCGCGATGCGGATGTCGTAGGTGTGAAAGTCGCGCACCTTGTCGTGCCCGCGCTTCGCTATAGCCTTTCGCTCATCATCATGTTTTAAATAATAATCTATCTTTTCCAGCAGATCCGGAATGCTCTCAAAGAGAACGATATCTTCATCCGGGACAAAATGCTCCGGAATCTCCGCCTGATAATTTGAAATAACAAAGCCGCCCGCGCCCATCAGATCAAAGATTCTAAGCGGCAATCCTGTCTTGATCGGCCGATTGGTCATGTTGATGTTGATCTTGCTGCACTTGATGATCTGCGGCATCATGTTGTTGGAATCCGCACCACCGCGATTTTTTACCTTTGGCAGGCGCTTGGTGTCGGACAAGGTCCACAGATGGAAATCGAAGTGCTCCGCGATCGCATTGAAGGTCTTGATGCGCTCCTCCTCGGTACACTTGTAGCCGATGTAGGTATCCGCCACGATGCCCTTCACATCCTCCTCATAGTCCTCGGCAAGCGGCACCCAGCCCGCGTACTTCTTGAACTCCTGTGCCCACTCGTCCGTGATCGCATCCTCGATAAAATTGTAACCGTACACATTCATCTGCGCCGCAACAATGCCGTCCACAAAGCCGCGCATCTCATCGGGCAAATCCTTTGCAATCTGATTGTAGCGTGTTTTTTCAGTATACAGAGATCCCACAAAGGAAACATCGCAGCCGTAGCTTGCCCTCTCCTGTGCGGTCACATGGATGCTGTCCCAGGTGGGCAGGTCACAGCCAAGCGGCAGATGGAACATGCAGTCCGGATTCTTCGGTGCAAACTTCTGCCACTGCATACGGTCGAGCATGAAAATGCGGTTGGTCGGATACTTCACCGTCTCCGAATAGAGCTGGAAGCTGGGGCAGTCCACGATCCAGGAAAGATAGGGCAGCTTGTACACCTTACAGCACCGCGCCACGATCGGCTGAAAGTTCACGCCGAACACACAGACCGCGTCCGGGTTCCCCTCGATCACCTTAGCGAGCGCCTGCAGATACTCCTGGTCGTAGTCTACATCCTTAAACAGCCGGTCCATCACGACAAGTTCCACCCCGATCCGACGGAACGCATTCATGATGCCCTGCTCACATATACTTCCCCATTGCAAAAAGATTACCTTCATAATTTACCTTCCAGTTTTACGATTCTTTACGATTTTACCCTATTTGCTCTTGTCACGAGTTATCTGCATATAAAAATGCAATTCGGCTGTAGATGTACTTGAAATCAATCTCACACGCACCGTTCCAGATTCCTACCGGGATCACATCGTCAAATGAATACACTTTCGGTTCCGGAGATTTTGTAAAATCGTAGACCAACACCCACCTGTCCTCAGGAAATACAATCCAGTATTCTCTGACTCCGGCTTTTTTATACTTTATATATTTGACCATGGCATCCTTAAACGTATTACTCGGTGATGTTACCTCCACAACACAATCCGGAGC
>CACZPL010000171.1 GCA_902783015.1 uncultured Lachnospiraceae bacterium | reverse complement strand
GCCTGCGTGACCCTCTGAATCACAAATCGCATTACTTCTTCTCTCCCAGATCCAGCTCACTTAAGATTCCCTTCAGAACCTTCGCAGACTCAATGAGCTTTTCGACCTCCTGCTTGGAAAGGTCGATGGGCACGGTGGTCTCCACACCGTCCTTGCCTACGATAGCCGGGAAGGAAAGCACCACATCCTCAAGACCGTACTCGCCGTGCATCATCCAAGATACGGGAAGGATGGACTTCTCATCGCGCACGATCACTTCACAGATCCGCTTTACAGCCATGGCAATACCGTAGTAAGTAGCGCGCTTTCTCTGAATGATCTCGTAAGCACTGTTCTTAACGCGGTCCGCGATCTCGCGCATGGACTTGTCATGCTCGAAATGTCCGCGCATTTCGCAGAACTGATTCACCTCGATACCTGATACGTTCGCGGAAGCCCAGGCCGCGATCTCGCTGTCGCCGTGCTCGCCTATGATGAATGCGTGAATGCTTCGGCTGTCCACGGAGAGATGCTCACCAAGCTCCGTCTTGAAGCGCGCGGTGTCGAGCACGGTACCCGAACCGATCACGTGGCTCTCCGGAAGGCCCGAAAGCTTCTGCGCCACATAGGTCAAAATGTCTACTGGATTAGCCACAATGAGCAGGATTCCGGCGAAACCGGTATTCATGATCTCCGGGATGATGGACTTCATGATACCCACGTTTTTATGTACAAGATCCAGTCTGGTCTCATCCGGCTTCTGGTTTGCGCCCGCGGTGATGATCACCATCGATGCATCCGCAAGGTCCGAATACTCGCCGGCATAGATCTTACACGGCTTGCCGTAAGCCACGCCGTGAGATATATCCATAGCCTCGCCCTCTGCCTTGGCCTTGTCCGCGTCGATCAGCACGATCTCCGAAAACACACCGCTCTGCATAAGTGCGAATACCGATGCCGATCCTACAAAACCGCAGCCGACCATAGCTGCCTTTCTGGGGTTGACTGTCACTGCTTTTTTTGCCATTTTAATTACCTCCCGCATACAAAATACATATGTAAAATATATCAATCCGAACCGTTTGTGTCAAGAGTACGAAAGCTTCTCCTCCGCATCCTTCACATCGCGGTATCCGTACAGCTTCGCCGTATTGTCCATGATCATATATGCCAGATTTTTGCCCTGGCGCTCCAGGCCCACCACGAACCTGCCGTAAAGATACAGCGTATCATCGGAATATGTCCCGAGCTCTCCGCGAAGATAGGTCTCATACGAGGTGTCATAGGGTGTATCCTCCGAGGTGTGGATGCGTCGTGCATTCCCCGCCATATGCGGATATTTCTTGGCAAACTCCTCCATCCACCCGACCTGGATCGCAATGATGGCCTCGGCGATGGCATCGTGCTCTTCCCCTTTTTCCGGGAAGCTTGCCTTTAGTTCCTCATATTTCTCGGGTGCCGTGGACTGCATCATACGTCCGTACTTTTCCGTGATCAGATTCCATCCACTGTTCTCCGCGTCGATCAGATCCTTTAAGAAGCTCACCAGAAGCTCCTCATCCCAAGTCAAATACTGACTCTTTCGCATGATGGAAAAGGTGTTCCAGTTATCCTGACAATCCGCGCGTCCGCCCTCGTTCTTCACCGCGTCAAACTGCACCCACTCGTGCCGTACGATGGATTCCACAAGTTCATCCTTCGTCATGGAGTCGGGATCCTCTCCCTGCGGGAGCGTCCGTTCCGGCTCCGCAGCCGGGCGTTCATCCCGCGTCTCAGCTTTTTCTTCCGGTTCCGCAGCCGCTGTCACGTCAGGCATCGTCTGACGGACCTCCTGTCTTTCCTCCGGCCTTTTCTCCGTAAGCTGCTCTGCCGCGAGAACTTCATTCACATAGAGATCGAGGAACGGATCGTTGCCGGCCACTAAGTCCTGCATCCGAAGCTCCCCGAGGATTCCCGCCGCGAGCTTTTCGAATTCGCGCACCGCAAGATCTGAGGTGTTGATGTTCATCGCGCTGTAGGGCATATTCTCCCAAGCGGCCTTCTGCGGCGCAAGAAGCGCCAGCGTATCGATCGGCTTCCCGATATTCTTCAATACCGCAAGACGTTCCGTCCCTTTCCGCAGCCATTTGTAATACGGCGCATAGGTCCGGTTCAGGAGATATGCAAGCTTTAGGGCAGCCTCCATACCTCTTGCCTTGCAGAGCTCCGCAGCGGCATAGTCCCCCCGCGCCATCATGCGCGGATAATTGCTCTGGGCGCTCTGTGAAAATTCATGTAAGGTCTGCGAGAGCCGCATCCGCCATACCTGCTCGGGGTAATAGGAAAGCAAAGCGTTTCTGATCGCCGTAAAATCGCCGGCACCATCCTGCCATACGGCACCGTTCGTCGCGGTCGCAAGCGCGGTCTCATCCAGGCGAAGCCACAAATCCTCCGTCAGGAGCGCCTGCGGATTTGTGTTTTCGTCCAGCTTAAGCCCCAGGATCCGCTCGTAAAAGCTGCCGATGGTCATGGCACCGCGGCGCCCGCCCAGCCTTGCATCCGGGCCCGGCTCAAACAGCGCGTCATATTCCAAATTCAGGGAAATACCGATCCTGTCGTAATCCTCCTGTGTCAGCCACATGCAAAAGCCGATCGCAAAATCGTGATCGGTCGAGATCTCATCCTCAAAGCCGAAGCAGTCCGAACCCTCGCCGACAAGACCGACGGCGATTCGATCCGCATAGTCCGGGAATTTTTCGACCAGCATGGGGCGTCCGTATTGCTCAAAGAACTCGCGGCATCGTGCGAGATGATCGCCCGAGGCTGCAGAAACGACGGGTTTGCTTTCGCTGAGGGTTACGGGACCTTTTTTCTCCTCCGTCACCGTTTCCTTGCCGCATTTTGCCAGTGCCAGCTTGTAGCGTTCCTCCACGCGGTCGTACGCCTCCGTGTGGCCCACATGGCGTTCCAATTCGATCAGCGCACGTCTGAAATAATCGGCGGCGTGCTCATATTCTCCCGTCAGCATCAGCCCGTCACCCTTGGTGGAAAGCGCCGCGCTGTAATGGAAATCCCGGCCGCCGTCCCGCTCATATACCTCAAGGGCACGGTCAATCAGCGCACAGGCTTCGTCATAGGTCTCATAGTATTCCTGGCTGAAACCGTCATCGAACGCACTGTCCTTCCCGCTCTCCTGCTGCTCCCTGCACTGCATGAAAAGCGTCATGGCCAGATTGCTCCTGGTAGTCGCCTGCTCGATCTCGGCACTCGGGTACTTCTCCACCACGGCGAGTGCCTTGCGCAGCAATGTCTCGGCGGAGGAAAAATCTCCCATCTCCTCATACAGCAGGCTCCAGTTGTTGTAGAGCCCGGAAAACGCAAAATCTCCTGCCGGAAGATTTGCCTGATATACGCTCTCGGTCTCCATGTAGAGTGCCTTTGACTTTTTGTATTCCCCGAAGGCGCGCAGCGTGCTTGCGACGTTCAAAAGCGCCGTGCCGTATTCCTTGGTGCCGGAAAGCCCCATCTTGTCCAACATGCGCTGCACCAGCTC
>CACZPL010000170.1 GCA_902783015.1 uncultured Lachnospiraceae bacterium | reverse complement strand
CTGAAGCTCGAGGAAATCATGGTACGCCTTCCCGTCGTAATGGAGCAGGCTGGGAACCACGATATCCCCCGTCTCGGGATCGGTCAGCTCCTTCAAAGCATTATCGCGTGCCTCTTTTTCTTCTCCCTCGTACTCCTCCTCGAATGCCCCCATCACATCCGCGTCTTCCTTATACTTCGTGAGAAAACCATAGATGAAATTCTGTGCCCAGAGATCCAGCAGTCCGGGCAGCTGGAACTTTTTGCAATAGATCTGCCGGATATCCGTCTTTTTCATAAAATCCATCAGTCGCTTGATCTGCTTTCCGGCTTCCTGTTTTTGTTCCTTTGTCAGATCGGTGCGGTACCTGCTGATCCTGCTTTTCGCTATCGTCTCGTCGCTCATCTTGGTTTTCGGATTTTTTTGTCTGTAAGCTGCAACCCTGCGATCGAGCTCTTCCTTGTCCTGCGGATTGTTTTTCTTCAGATTGATCAGCGGATCGAGCTTGGTGATGATATCCACAAGCTCATCGGAGGCCTGCTTCTGCTCCTCCTCGGTCATGGCAAATTCGCTGTCGATCTCCTCCCGCCTGTCAATGAATTCGAAGCCTCTCATTTCCTTGAAATACTGATCATATTTGGCTTTTTTTGCCGTATAAGCGTCCCTTTCCTCCTTGGATGCATGCGGGCCGGGATCCTGCGGGATCCTGTACATCTTTCCGGAGTAATTTCCGAGTAGACCCCGTTGATCGATCGCGTCGCCGGATTTGATGCTCAATTCGTTGTCCACCCTCCACGGCAGATTCATCAATACCTCATTGGCGTTCGAGCTCAAATTGATCTTCGTCATTACCTTCGGCCGGTATTCCGGCAT
Organism: uncultured Lachnospiraceae bacterium; assembly: GCA_902783015.1. Taxonomy (GTDB): domain Bacteria; phylum Bacillota; class Clostridia; order Lachnospirales; family Lachnospiraceae; genus Coprococcus_C. Next base: position 1,410 of record CACZPL010000170.1, on the reverse strand, counting down.
CTGCAATTCCTTGATAACCTCCGATTCCTTGATGTGAAAATACTTTTCACGTACGTAACGGTACTCCGGGCTACCTTTTTTAAGCCTGGTAGTCATGGGCGGCAGGAAGCCTTTCTTCCTTTCCTCTCCCGTCTTTTCATCCTTAAACGCCTCGTCTAAGTTTTCCTCAAGGAAGGACATATCATGGTCGTAGCTTAAGAGATCCGTGATCAATATGGTGCCGTTTTTCTCCACAAAGTTACACTTAAAGTTTCTTCCGTGGCGATCCACCTGGAGGCAAAGCGTATCAAAGGCCTGCAAACGCATCAGGGTGCGCACCGCCTTCGGTGTATAGTCTATCTTTTTGCCCTCCTTTTCCGCCTTCTTCAGCACATCGATAAACTCGTGTCCTACTGCCTCCTTTGTCACGGTACAAAAGCTTTCCACCCACTGGTCCTGACGGTTTTTAAAGCGCACGATGCGCATATCGGATTCCGTGAGCACATCCGTAAAGTTGCACATTTTCGCGAGCACAAAGGTCGCGGTGTTGTTTGCTGCGGCAATCTCGCGTTCCTCGCCCTTTCCGTTGCTCCGGTCACGCATCTGACCAAAGAGCTCCACCTCTTTCCCCATGGATACGCGGAACAGATCCTCCACGCCCTTGTCGTCCTTTAAGCTTTGGAGCCCGGCAAGCCCGTTTATGATATCCTGATCGCCATCCTTGAGATTCAGCTCTTTTTTGACCCAGTCGAGAGCTGACATCTTCTTGATATCGGTGATCCCCTTCTTTGCACTTTCAAGCACGTATTTTGCCATCATGCATCTCGGATCGTTCTTGTCCCCCGCTATGGCCTCCAGATCCAGATTGCCCCCGTTCTCATCCTTGTTTTCCAGGAGCTCCGCGGCCTTGTTATGGAGCGAATGGTTGATGAACATCTTGTCAAAGTCGTGAGAGAAGAGCTTCACGATCTCCTGCTTCACCTTTTGCTTTTCACCCTCGGAAGCATTCGTGATCCGATTCTTCAGGGCCTGCAGAAAATTGATCGCCGCATCATATTGCTGCGCATCCATCCCGGCTTTTTTCATACGCAGCTCTTCCTTATCGGTATTTATTTCTGCCTTGCTCTTCTGAAGCTGCGCGATTCTTCTGTCCAGGAAGCCTTCCGGATCCGAAGAAAGAAGCGGCAGGTTCTCCTTGATGTAATACCAAACCTCCTTGCCGTCCTCCATGACCTTGATCCTGTATACGTCCGTGGAGTTTCCCTGGTTCTGCCAATCCGCGATCTCCGCCTTGATTGAAAAATGCCTTGTGGAGAGCTCTCTGGGAGATTTCAGCTTATCCGTTTCGACATTGTACTGCATCAGCGAGCCGATCTGAATAGCATCCGCCAGCGCGTCATACTTGAGGCGTTCCTTCTCGATCTCGTTTCG
>CACZPL010000169.1 GCA_902783015.1 uncultured Lachnospiraceae bacterium | reverse complement strand
GAGGGGCAGAAGATGACAATCTTAGACCGGAGCAACGGCAGCTGGTACAAGGTGCGCCTGAAATATGACGGCGTGCGGTATACCGGCTATGTGTATGCGGATTTTATCACGGTGAAGCGGGATGATGAGTCACCGCAGACTGCCTCGCAGGAGACGGAGCCGGCGGCGCTCTCGGACGGCGACTTTGAGGCGTCGCTTTCCAATCAGGGCTTTCCCGAAAGCTATAAGGTGATGCTTCGAAAGATCCATGCCTCATATCCTTACTGGGAGTTTCAGGCGGTGCAGACCGGGATTGACTGGAATACCCTCGTGGATAACGAGATCAACAAGCGGGGGCAGATCAAGAATCTTGTTTATTGCGGCGGATATGAGCCGCATTATAACTGGCGCGCGACCGCCGTGGGCTACGATTACCAGTATGACCGCTGGAGTCCCTATGACGGATCCACCTGGTTTGCTGCAAGCGATGAGCTTGTGGAGTATTATCTCGATCCGCGTACCTATCTTTACGAGAATTACATCTTCGTGTTTGAGAGCCTTTCCTATCAGCGCGGCGTGCACAATGAAAAGGGCGTCGAGGCTGTGCTGCGGGGTTCTTTCATGTCCGGCACCACACCTTACGGTTCAAGTAAGACCTATGCGAAGATCATCATGGAGGCGGCGGAGGCAAGCGGCGTGAGCCCTTACCACATTGCGTCCAGGATCCGACAGGAGGTGGGCGGAGGAAGCTCGGCCGTTACCGGTAATCACAGCGTGTATCCGGGCATCTACAACTTCTATAATATCGGAGCCTTTGATTCGGCCGACGGTACGGCAGTGACCAACGGCCTTCGCTGGGCGGCGAGCGGCGGCAGCTACGACCGACCGTGGAATACACCTGCCAAGTCCATCATCGGCGGTGCGAAATATCTCGGCGCGTCCTACATCGGTGTGGGGCAGGATACGCTTTATACCCAGAAGTTCAATGTGACGAATACGGGAAACCTCTTTTCACATCAATATATGACGAATGTGCAGGCCCCGGCATCCGAGTGCCTGTCGAGCTATAATGCTTATGCATCAAACAATCTGCTCTCGTCCTCCATGGTGTTTAAAATTCCGGTATACAGAAACATGCCTGATTCACCGGTGGATAAGCCCTCGGATCAGGGCAGTCCGAACAACTGGCTGAAGTCCCTTACCGTGAGCGGGTATTCGCTGACACCGTCCTTTTCGATTAACACCACGACGGAGTATTCGCTGATCGTTTCCGCGGACATCAAGTCCGTGACGGTTTCCGCTTCACCTGTCAATGCGGCGGCTAAGGTGAAGGGGACGGGTACGCTGAAGCTGAAGAAGGGAACCAACGTGGCAAAGATCGTTGTGACCGCAGAGGGCGGGGCAACGCGAACCTATAAGCTGACCATCGTGCGTGGAAAGGCATCGTCGAATATCAATGATGTAACACCGGGCGGAGGCGGAGGCGGAAGCACCGCGGTCGGTGGAAAGGGAGACTTAAACGGAGACGGAAAGATATCGGCTCTCGACATCGTGCGCGTGCAGCGCTTGATCGTGGGACTTGATTCGCAGACGGATGCGGCCGTAAAAGCGGCGGACGTGAACGGAGACGGAAAGATATCGGCACTTGATATCGTAAAGATCCAACGGCATATCGTCGGGTTAGAAACAATACAGTAGAATGTGGAGGCAAACATGAAAAAGTACTTGAAATCATTGACGACATTTGCGGTGGCATTTTTGATGCTGTTCTTTGTCGGAAGCATCCCGGCGAAGGCGGACGGCGCGACCATCGCACTTTCCGATACCGATATCAGCATAGGCGATACCGTGACCGCAACCGTGAACGTGAGCGGCGGCGACATTGTTGCCTATACCATTTACGTCAGCTATTCCTCGGGCGTACTGGAGTTTTCCGGTGCAAGCGGCGGTACCGTGGGCGGTGGCGGCGGAACGCTGACCATCAGCGGTTCGGGGGCCGGTTCCGTGTCCCTGACCTTCTCGGCAATCTCCAATGGTTCCGCAAGCATCAGCACCAGCGGATCCGAGATCTATGATATCAACGAAAACGAGCTGGACTTTTCCCACGCGGGCGTTTATGTCAATGTGCAGACCGGCGGTGATGAGGAAAACACCGAGGCGGACAGCACCACGGAAAAGCAGGAGGAAGAGGAGGATGATGATCGCTCCGACAACTGCCGCTTGAGCTCGCTGCAGATCTCACCGGGCGTTCTTGATCCCGCTTTTTCACCGGACACGACCTCTTATTATGTCAATGTGAAGGAGGATGTGACCTCCATGGTCGTGAGCGCGCAGACCGAGGATTCCAAGGCGACGACTTCGGTTTGGGGAGCGGACTATATCGAGCCCGGAGAAAATACGGTGAAGATCACGGTAACGGCCGAGAACGGTGCTGTCCGAGTTTACAATATCCGCGTTGTGGCCGGAGAGGACAAGGGCGAGGCACATGTGACCTTAAACGGTGTGCTCTACAATTTTGAACAGTATGTGGAAGAACTTGAAATTCCCGAGGGCTTTTCGCAGACCACCTTCAAGTACGAGGACTGGGAGGTGTCCGGCTACGAAGGCAAGAACGGTAAGGTAAAGATCGTTGCCTTATCCACCGTGAACGAGGCGGATGAGACCGTGTACGGATGGTTTTTATACGATGAAAAGAATAAGACCTTCCTGCCTTACTTAGAGCTTTCGGCACAGTTTGTGCGCTATGTGATCCTGCCGCTTCCGGAAGACACAGCGGCACCGGACGGCTTTCACAAAACCGATCTCGTGATCGACAAGAAGACAATCAGTGCATATCAGAATGCAAATATCGAGGATAAGAACATCTACCTGATCTATACCATGAACTTAGACGGAGGAGAGGGATTCTACTATTTCGATTCCAAGGAGAAGAGCTTCATGCGCTACGCCATCCCGGTGGCGTCTCCCACTGAACCCGAGCCGCAGGTTGTGATCGCTACGCCGGAGGCACCGGAGCCGACCGTGATCGTAAAGTACGAGACCAAGCCGGAGAAGGGCCTGGACAAGAATATAAAGCTGTTGATCTATATCGGCGCGGGTGTGCTCTTTTTGGCCATGCTGCTCATTATCATCCTCTTTGCGCTCCGTGCAAAGAAGCTGAAGGATGAGCTTAACAATGCGGACGATATCATCAGTCACCTGTCCGACGGCAAGCACAGGAGCGGAAAGGACTACGCGACCGAGGAGCTGACTGCGGAGATGCTGATAGAGATGGACCGCGCAAAGAAGGAACATAAGAAGCGCAAGAAACAGGAACAGCAGGAGGAAGCTTTCGGGGAGAACACGGAACAGATCGAACCGGAGAAGGCACCTGCGGAGGATGTTCCGGAGAAGATCACGCAGATCGAGCTCCCGGATGTGGATGCGCTGATCGCGGAGGTGAACGGGGATCTGAAAAACATGTATGATCCCGAGAAGGATTCGGCCTTCGGAGACGCAAATTTCGTTGACGATGAAAAGAAATAATGATAAGATTAAATTTACAGTATTGATGAGTGGGAGGCCTGTATGGAAGGCGAAGAAAAGAAAAGCAGAAACTTTATAGAACTTGAGATAGACAAGGATCTGGCGGAGGGAAACTACAACAAGGTCGTGACCCGATTCCCGCCGGAGCCCAACGGTTATTTACATATCGGACATGCAAAGTCCATACTCTTAAACTACGGACTGGCAAAGGAGTACGGCGGAACCTTTCATTTCCGCTTCGACGACACGAACCCGACCAAGGAAAAGACGGAGTTTGTGGAGTCCATCAAGGCTGATGTGAAATGGCTCGGCGCCGATTTCGGCGATCAGGTATATTTCGCTTCGGACTATTTCGATGACATGTACGAGGCGGCGATCAAGCTGATCAAGAAGGGGAAGGCCTATGTGTGCGACCTTTCCGCAGAGGAGATACGGGAATACCGCGGTACGCTGACGGAGCCCGGCAAGAACAGCCCCTACAGGGATCGCTCCGTGGAGGAAAACCTGACCTTGTTTGAGGCCATGAAAAACGGAGAATTTGAGGACGGTGCCAAGGTGCTTCGCGCGAAGATCGACATGGCGAGTCCGAATATCAATATGCGTGATCCGGTCATCTACCGCATTGCGCGCATGACGCATCACAATACGGGTGACAAGTGGTGCATCTATCCGATGTACGATTTTGCGCATCCTATCGAGGATGCGGTGGAGGGCATCACGCACTCCATCTGTACCCTTGAGTTTGAAGATCACCGCCCGCTCTACGACTGGGTGGTTCGGGAGCTTGAGTACGAGATGCCGCCGCGGCAGATCGAGTTTGCCAAGCTCTATTTAAAGAATGTGGTGACCGGCAAACGGTACATAAAGAAGCTTGTGGAAGACGGCGTGGTAGACGGCTGGGATGATCCTCGCCTTGTCTCTATCGCAGCCTTGAGAAGACGCGGCTTTACACCGGAGTCCATCCGCATGTTCATGGAACTTTCCGGTGTGTCCAAGGCAAACAGCGAGTCGGATTACGCAATGCTCGAGTACTGTCTGCGCGAGGATCTTCGCATGAAGGCAAACCGCTGGATGGGCGTCATCGATCCGATCAAACTGATCATCGACAACTACCCGGAGGGACAGACAGAGTATTTCGATGTGGAAAACAACCAGGAAAACCCGGAAGCTGGCACCAGAAAGGTTGCTTTCTCACGCGAGCTCTACATCGACCGGGATGATTTCATGGAGGAGCCGCCGAAGAAGTATTTCAGGTTGTTCCCCGGCAATGAGGTAAGACTGAAAAACGCGTATTTTGTAAAATGCGTGGATTATAAAAAGGACGAAAACGGCAAGGTTTACGAGATCCACTGCACCTATGACCCGGAGACACGTTCGGGCTCGGGTTTTGAGGGCCGCAAGGTGAAGGGCACCATCCACTGGGTGGATGCCGGAACGGCCGTGGATGCCGAGGTTCGTCTGTACGAAAACCTTGTGGATGAGGAGAAGGGTAAGCTGAACGAGGACGGCACGCTGAACTTCAACGAGAACTCTCTTACGGTGCTTCCGAATGCCAAGCTTGAGGCAGCCTTTTCGGATGCAAAGCCGGGTGAGAAATTCCAGTTCCTTCGCAACGGATTTTTCTGTGTGGATGACAAGGATTCGAGCGAGGGGCATCTTGTATTCAATCGCATTGTTTCACTGAAGAGTTCGTATAAGCCGCAGTAAACGCAGCCTTGTACGAGTAGGCGGAGGTAGAGTATATGGGGCTCTTATCAGGTCTGAAAAAGCTTGGACTCGAAAACATGGAGGAAGCCAAGGTCTTTGAGGATAAGAAAAAAGAAAAAAAGCAGGAAGTACCGAAGCAGGAGCAGACACCCGAGGAATTTGAGAAGGAGTCTATCGTCGAAAAGTCCATGGTGTGTCCGGTCTGCGATCTTCGCTTTAAGTTTATCGCCGTTCGGCCGGGCAGAGCCAAGCTGGCCGGTACGGATTCCGACCTTCGGCCGCGCTATGAGAAATTCGACCCGATGAAATACGATGCCATTGCGTGCATCAACTGCGGTTATGCCGGACTGAGCCGGTATTTTCCGCATGTCTCCGACCGGCAGATGCGGGAGATCAAGGAACAGATCTCACAGACCTTCCGCGGTTATGATTATCACGAGGGAATCTATACCTACGATGATGCCATCTTAAGGTACAAACTGGCCCTTGTCACCGCTATGGTGAAGCAGTCGAAATACAGCGAACGCGCCTACACTGCCCTGAAGCTTGCATGGATGTTGCGCGGGAAACGCGAGGAGCTTTCCAAGGTAGAGGGCACGACGCGTGATGAGATGATGGAGCTTTACAAGGACGAGATGGAAGCCTTGGGGCTTGCCTATGAGGGCTTTACAACAGCGCTCTCCAAGGAGTCGGCGCCCATAGCGAATATGGATGAGAACACGCTTCTCTACCTTCTGGCAGAGCTTGCAAGACGTCTTCGGAAGTTTAATGATGCATCCAGACTCTGCAGTATGGTCCTTACGAACAAGAGCTGTCCGCCGCGTCTGAAAGACAAGGCGCTCGATCTGAAGGAGGCCATTCTTTCCGATAAGAAGAAATATAGTGAAGCGCAGGGCGATGCGTAAAATGCCCGGGGGTTATGGGAAAAAAATCTTTTAAGAAAAATATAAGACGCACTAACAAGCGTAAGAACACAGAGAAGACACATCCGATCTATATCGTGTTATCAAAGACACAGACCTTTCCGTCCCGTGTGATCAAGATGTGGACGAAGGAACCGTATGCACACACCTCGCTCGCCTTTGATCTTGAATTAAACGAGATGTACAGCTTTGCGAGAAAACGGCTGCATAACCCGTTTTACTGCGGCTTTATCCGGGAGGATATCGAGAGCGGTGTGTTCGGTCGCGATGTGGAGACCACCTGCCTGGTGCTTCGCCTCTGGGTGACGGCAAACCAGCACAAAAAGATCCGCAGGACCGTGGAGCAGTTTAAACGAAATAAGAATTCCTACAAGTATAATTATTTGGGAATTGCGGGTGTTGTGTTCAACAAGTCCGTGGAGCGCAAGTATAATTACTTCTGTTCGCAGTTTGTGTACACGGTTTTGGACAGGGCAGAGGTTGATCTTTTCAAAAAGAAATCAGGCCTTGTGCGCCCCGAGGACTTCCGCGTCTGGGAGGAACCCGAGGTGATCTACGAGGGTAAGCTCAATGAATATCGCGATTTCCTGAGAAATTGCTACCCGAAGGATATCCATTCGGGAGACTACTTAATAGAACAGGGCGTAAATCTGCGCATGATCGAGATCATGAATCAACAGATGGGACAGCAACTTGGGTAGCTGTCCCTCTTTTTTTGCGGGAGACATGGGGACGGCTCTCCATTTTTTAAAAAAAATACTTGATTTTTTTAAAAAAAAGGGTACAATAGGAATCATGTTAGCACTCAATGAACGTGAGTGCTAAAAGACAAAATTGTTAGGAGGAAATTATCATGAAGTTATCACCGTTAGGAGACAGAGTCGTATTGAAGCAGAGCGACGCAGAGGAGACTACCAAGTCCGGTATCGTGCTCCCCACCCAGGCAAAGGAAAAGCCGCAGTACGCAGAGGTTGTTGAAGTCGGCCCCGGCGCCGTAGACGAAAACGGAAAGAAGATCCCCATGGAAGTAAAGAAGGGTGACAAGGTCATCTATTCCCGCTACGCAGGCAACGAAGTTAAGCTCGGCGACGATGAATATATCATTGTTAAGCAGGGCGATATTCTCGCAATCGTTAAATAATTCATTATATTCAGGAGGCAAATAAAAATGGCAAAGGAAATCAAATACGGTGCCGAAGCAAGAAAGGCACTTGAAGCAGGCGTAAATCAGTTAGCAGATACCGTGAGCGTAACCCTCGGCCCCAAAGGCCGTAACGTCGTACTCGACAAGTCCTACGGCACACCGCTCATCACCAACGACGGTGTGACCATCGCAAAGGAGATCACACTTGAGGATCCCTTCGAAAACATGGGCGCACAGGTAGTTAAGGAAGTAGCAACCAAGACCAATGACGTAGCCGGTGACGGTACCACAACCGCAACCGTACTCGCACAGGCCATGATCAACGAAGGAATGAAGAACCTTGCCGCAGGCGCAAACCCGATCGTACTTAGAAAGGGAATGAAGAAGGCAACCGACGAAGCCATCGCAGCCATCTCCAAGATGAGCAAGAAGGTAAACGGCAAGGATCAGATCGCAAAGGTAGCAGCCATCTCCGCAGGAGACGAGGCAGTAGGTAACCTTGTTGCGGACGCAATGGAGAAGGTATCCAAGGACGGCGTGATCACAATCGAGGAATCCAAGACCGCTGAGACCTACAGCGAGGTCGTTGAGGGTATGCAGTTTGACCGCGGCTATGTCAGCCCGTACATGGTCACCGATACCGACAAGATGGAAGCTGTTTATGATGATGCATTCCTGCTCATCACCGAT
>CACZPL010000168.1 GCA_902783015.1 uncultured Lachnospiraceae bacterium | reverse complement strand
CTATCTTGAAAAGCTGCGCGAGACGGTCCAGTACCTGAACGCTTCCGACTGCAAATTAAATGAGGGTTCCATGCGTGCGGATGTCAACCTTTCCATCAGAGAGAAGGGCTCCTCCGAATACGGGACCAGAACAGAATCAAAGAACTTAAACTCCTTCCGCGCCATCACACGCTGTATCGAGGCGGAAATCGAGCGACAGATCGAGATTATAGAGGACGGCGGAAAGGTGGTACAGGAAACCCGCCGCTGGGATGACGAGAAGGGCTATTCCTACCCGATGCGTTCCAAGGAGGACGCTCAGGACTACAGATATTTCCCGGATCCGGACCTCGTTCCGCTTGTGATCACACAGGAGTGGATCGACAATGTGAGGGAGCATCGTCCCGAGCTGCGCGACGAGAAGAAGATCCGTTACAAGGAAGAGTACGGACTTCCGGAATACGATATCGATCTGATCACCGGAGAGAAGGCCCTTGCGGATATCTTCGAGGGCACCGTTGCCGCGGGCGCGGATCCGAAGAAGGCTTCGAACTGGCTGATGGTCGAGACCATGCGACTGATGAAGGAAAACGGTCTGGATGCCGATCAGTTAAAGTTCTCGGCGGAAAACCTTGCCAAGCTGATCGGGCTGGTTGAATCCAAGGAGATCAACAACGCGGTAGCGAAAGAAGTGTTTGAGAAGGCCGTATTTACGGATAATCTGGATCCCGTGCAGTATGTACAGGATAATAACCTTTCTACCAAGACGGATTCCGGCGAGCTGCTCGAGGTGGTAAAGCGTGCCATCGAGGCAAATCCGAAGGCCGTGGAGGATGTGAAGGCCGGCAAGCAGAAGGCCATCGGTGCCATCGTCGGCTTTGTGATGAAGGAAATGAAGGGCAAGTGCGATCCGGGCGAAGCAAACCGCATGATCGTTGAAGAATTAAGTAAGTAAGAGTTGACGGGATTCTTCGCTGCGCTCAGAATGACAGTCGAGGGGATTGTATTCGTTAGCCTGTCATCCTGAGGAGCATAGCGACGAAGGATCCTGAAATCATATTGGAGGTATAACACATGAGGACCTACTTAGTCACGGGTGGCGCGGGCTTTATCGGCTCGAATTACATCCACTACATGTTCAAAAAATACGGAGACGAGATCCGCATCATCAATGTGGATGCTTTGACCTACGCGGGCAACCTCGAGAACCTGAAGGACATCGAGAACCGCGCAAACTACACCTTTGTGAAGGCTGACATCCGCGACAAGGAAGCGATCGCAAAGGTCTTTGCCGAAAACGATATCGACCGCGTGGTACATTTTGCGGCAGAGTCCCATGTGGACCGTTCCATCAAAAATCCGGAGGTCTTTGTGGAGACAAACGTGCTCGGCACGGCCGTGATGCTGAACTGCGCGAAGGCAGCATGGGAGCTTCCGGACGGCAGCTTCAAGGAGGGAAAGAAGTTCCTGCACGTTTCCACCGATGAGGTGTACGGTTCCCTTCCGGACGACGACAATGCATTTTTCTATGAGACCACACCCTACGATCCGCACAGTCCTTACTCCGCGAGCAAGGCAAGCTCGGATATGCTGGTAAAGGCCTACATGGATACCTATAAGTTCCCGGCGAACATCACGAACTGCAGCAACAACTACGGTCCGTACCAGTTCCCGGAGAAGCTGATCCCGCTCATCATCAACAATGCGCTCCAGGGCAAGAAGCTACCCGTGTACGGCGACGGCAAGAACGTGCGCGACTGGCTCTTTGTGGAGGATCATGCCAAGGCCATCGACATGGTGCAGGAGCAGGGAAGACTCTTTGAGACCTACAATATCGGCGGACACAACGAGAAGCAGAATATCGAGATCATTCATATTATCCTGGATACCCTGCAGGAGATGCTGGCGGACGATGATCCGCGCAAGGCGCTTGTGACAGAGGACCTCATCACCTACGTGGAGGACAGAAAGGGACATGACCGCCGCTACGCCATCGCGCCGGACAAGATCAAGGCGGAGATCGGCTGAGAGCCGGAAACCATGTTTAGGGAGGGGATTAAGAAGACGATCGACTGGTTCTTTGAACATGAGGATTGGATGAAGAATCTGACATCCGGCGATTATCAGAAGTATTACGAGGATATGTATAGTAACAGGTAACAGACGACAGGATTCTTCGGGCATGCGCCCTCAGAATGACAGGCGAGCTGGATTCGGACGGTCTGTCATCCTGAGGAACGAAGTGACGACGCAGACCACACTACGAAGTGGTGTGGTGCCGGCCCGGCGAGGGCCTGCGAAGCAGCAGGAAGGATCCCGGAGTCGGTAGCCAGAGGAGGAGAAAAATGAAGGGAATCATCTTAGCCGGCGGTTCCGGCACGCGGCTCTATCCGCTGACCAAGGCGGTTTCAAAGCAGATCATGCCGGTATATGACAAGCCGATGATCTATTATCCGCTTTCAACCTTAATGCTTGCGGGCATTCGCGAGGTGCTGATCATCTCGACACCGCGGGATCTGCCCTGCTTCAAAGAACTGTTCGGAGACGGCAGCCAGCTCGGCATGAAATTCTCCTATGCCATTCAGGAGACACCGCGCGGACTGGCAGATGCCTTCATCGTGGGCGAGGAGTTTATCGGTAAGGACAGCGTGGCGTTGGTGCTCGGCGATAACATCTTCTACGGCCAGAGCTTTTCGAAGGTGCTTCGGAATGCGGCCGACCGCGAGAAGGGTGCCACCATCTTCGGCTACTACGTAAAGGATCCGCGGGAATACGGCGTGGTGGAGTTTGACGAAAACGGCAAGGCACTTTCCATCGAGGAGAAGCCAGAGCATCCGAAGTCAAACTACGCGGTACCGGGACTCTATTTCTACGACAATGATGTGGTGGAGATCGCAAAAAACGTAAAGCCCTCCGCACGCGGCGAGATCGAGATCACCGCAGTCAACAACGAATACTTAAGACGCGGCACCCTGATGGTAGAGACACTGGGACGCGGCTTTGCATGGCTTGACACGGGCAATCACGATATGCTGCTCGACGCTGCAGACTTTGTGGCGGCTTTCCAGAAAAGACAGGGACTCTATATCTCCTGCATCGAGGAGATCGCTTACAAACGCGGATTTATTGACAGGGAGCAGCTTATGAAGCTGGCCGAGCCGTTGATGAAGACGGCCTACGGACAGTACCTGGTGGAGGTTGCAAACGGTCTCTAAATTGACCGGAAAGGAAAAAAAGAAGAGGGGTGTAGTGTATGAAGCATGGTTTGAAAAGAAGACTTGCGTGGCTGCTTTCCCTTATCATACTGGGGTGTGTGTTGTATCAGCCGGTTACGGCAAAGGCGAAGACGAAAATGTCGGTGCGGTACGCGGTGCACATTCAGAACCTGGGAGACAGTCAGGGCTATGTAAATGCCCCGCAGGTCGCGGGAACCTCGGGACTCGGCTACCGTCTGGAGGCGATCAGTATCCAGCTGACGGGCAACGAGTACAAGGGAAATGTGGTATATAAAACCCACGTACAAAACGAGGGCTGGCAGTCCTGGAAGAAGAACGGCGAAGAGAGCGGAAGCCGCGGCTACGGCAGGCGTCTTGAGGGAATCGAGATCTACCTGACGGGCGAGGTGGCCAAGCATTACGATATCGAATATCGTGTGCACTGTCAGACCTACGGCTGGCTGCCCTGGGTGAGAAACGGCGTGATGTCCGGAACCTCCGGCGAGAGCAAGCGCCTGGAAGCCATTCAGATCCGCCTGGTGGATAAAAAGACCACGAGCTCCATGGGAGTCACCTACCGCACCCATTGTCAGACCTACGGCTGGCTGCCCTGGGTGGCAAATGGCGAGGGAAGCGGTACCTCCGGCGAGAGCAAGCGTTTGGAGAGTCTTGAGGTGAAGCTGGTGGGCAACACGTACACCGGCGGCATCAATTATAAGACGCATATCCAGACTTACGGCTGGGAAAAGAAATATGCCTCAAACGGCGCAAGGTCCGGAACCTCCGGCGAGAGCAAACGCCTGGAGGCCGTACAGATCAAACTGTACGGTGAGGTGGCAAAGCATTACAATGTCTATTACCGTGTCCACGCGCAGCAGTTCGGCTGGCTCGGATGGGCAAAGAACGGTGAGAATGCCGGCACGGAGGGCTATGCCTACCGCCTGGAAAAGATAGAGATCAAGCTGATGGCAAAGGACGCGGACACCTCCGCGGAGGATGCCTCGGGTGATGCGTTTAAGAAAAACAACAATCCAATCACACCGCCATCTTCCTTTACGGCAGATCAGGCGGATATCCTGGCACTGTCAAACCAAAACCGAAGCGCAAACGGTGTGAGCCAGATGCTCTCCTTGGATCCGACGCTGTGCAAGGCGGCACAGAAGAGAGCAGAGGAGATTGTGACTTCCTTCTCACACACGCGTCCGAACGGTGAGAGCTGCTTTTCGATCCTGGATGAATACGGATACGATTATTGGACCGCGGGCGAAAATATTGCCGCAGGCTATGGGAACGCAAGCTCCGTGATGAACGGTTGGATGAATTCCTCCGGCCACCGTGCAAACATCCTGAACGGAAGCTACACCAAACTCGGTGTGGGTTGCGTGAGAGGTAAAGGGACGTATGGGATTTACTGGGTTCAGCTATTTGCAACACCTTCGAAATAATAAAAAAGAACGGCTGCGTTTTATAAAACGTAGCCGTTCTTTTTTAACAACTCCCTTGCGGTATCGATGGAATCGGTGCCACTCTTATTTTTCACGGGAGCAAACTCTTTTTCTCGCTCCACCTCATATACCAGACAGTCGTCCATCTCAGAGATCAGGTCGAGCGCCAGTGTCTCATATTTATAGGCATTCGGTTCGTCCGGGTAGACCATTTTGCCGTCGGGATCCAAGAAGGGAACCGTCTTCTTAACAACGTGCAGCGGAAGCTCGGCCTCCAGGGTGCGCTTCAAGCGCTCGATGGGGAAGAGGTAGTTTAAGATCACACCGTAGCCGTAGGCCAGGTTGCCGTCCGCGGTGCGCTGTTCCTCCATTTCCTTGGAAAGCTCATAGTATTCTATGATATGAGGACGTCCGTCCATGGTACACATGGCACCCACCTTTTCGTCCGGCGAAGCCTTGTACACAACCTTTGCGCCGCTCATTTTGCCGCTTGCAACAGTGGCACCTAAAAAGACGGGATCCGCGATGCGCTGGAGCACGTTGTCCACCGCAAAGACGTTGATCCACTTTGTGCCCCGCTCCGTGAGCTTCGGGATGATCCCGGCGTGCTCCATGGAGGAAAACCAGCCGCCGTTGCCGTTCGGAGAGAGGGCAAGGGACTCCGGGGAGGCCATCAGAATATGGCCGTCAAAATCCGTTGCGGGATTTTGCTCCTGCACAAAGAAGTGAATGTAGTCCGGATTGTATCCGAAATACTCATGCTTCTTAAAGAAGGAGACCGTGTCCTCGCGATTCCCGAGGCTTGTCATGATGTAAAGCGGGATCCATGCGTCCGCCTGACGCACCACATCCATGGTGTGCTCAATCAAGAGCTCAAAGATGAAAAGCTCCCTTGTAAGCCCGATGTTAAAGCAGCCCTTCGGTTTGTTGTAACCGAGGCGCGTGCCCTGTCCGCCGGCAAGCAGCAGGAGCGCAAGCTCTCCTTTTTGGATGGCGGAGATGCCGAGAGAGGTATAGAGCTCCCTGTTTACCTCAATCTGATCCAAGGTCATGGCACCCAAGGGGCGGATCTCACCCGCGCGTTTTTTATCTTTTTTCAGATAACCGAGAAAGCTCCAGTCCACCGCCTCAAGCTGTCTGATGAGAGCAGCGTTCTCCGTGCCGTCCGGTGCGGTGAGATAGGGAATCAGGTGCGCCTGATCGTTCTTTATTAAGATTTCGGTAATTTCTTTAGCGTTCATATTGGAGAGAGTATACCATAGACCGGCCGTAAAGAAAAGCTATATATTGCACTTTTTTTTCTGAAAATACGAAATAAAGGTTGTTTTTTTCACCGTGATACGGTATCATTGAACAGAATATGAAGAATTCTCTGAAGTAGGGAGTATTGATACTATGGAAACGGAAAAGAAAAAGGGTATGAGCTCCACGGGCAAGTGGGCGCTTGTATTCCTGTTTGAGATCCTGATCGCAGTGGGACTTGGGCTCGGGTACTTTCACTATTGGTTGAACCACAAGCTTGACAAGGTGCACGTGGTATCCATCAATCGGGAAAACCTGGCGATCAATGAGGGCGGAAACGCCGCACAGCAGGATTTCACCAATATCGCCATCTTCGGCATTGATTCCCGGGATACGGATTCCATGTTAGAGGGAAACCGCTGTGATTCCATCGTGATCGCGAGCATCAACAACTCTACCAAGGAAGTGAAGTTTGTGTCCGTTTACAGGGACACCCTCTTCCATGTGGATGCGGCCGGGGGCCTTGCCACAAAGCTCACCTACGCTTATGCCTACGGCGGACCGGAGCTTGCGATTGCAACCTTGAATCATAATCTGGATCTGCAGATCACGGATTTTGTCACGGTGAACTACCTGGCGCTGTCCAAGGCCATCGACGAGATCGGCGGACTGAACATCAACGTGCGACCCGAGGAACTGCACATTTTAAATATCTGTATCACCGAGCAGATCAATATCACCGGCGTCTATTCGGACGGTGTCTTCAACGCGGGAGAGCAGAACCTAAACGGTACACAGGCAACCGCCTGGACCAGGATCCGCGACACGGACCAGGGCGACATCACCCGTACGGAACGTCAGCGCGAGGTGATCGCAAAGATGTTTGAAAAGCTGAAGGCTTCGGATGCAGCCACCATCAATCACATCCTGGATGAGGTGTTCCCGAGCATCAGCACCAGCATGGAGAAGGAAGCCATCTTCGAGCTCCTGAAGGATGCATCAAAGTACAATCTCACGGAGGAGGTCGGATTCCCATTCGATTACGAGATGGTGAGTGATGAGAAGAGGGGATCAGTCCTGATCCCGAAGGATCTGACGGAGAATGTGAGCAAGCTGCATCAGACCATGTTCGGCACGGCGGCTTACCAGCCATCGGGAGAAGTAAAGAAGATCAGTGATGAACTGAAGTAAAGAATAAAAAATGTCGCAAGGCTTTGTCTTGCGACATTTTTTTACAGAAGGTGCTCCACAGGAAGATAATCACAAACGCCGTTCTCATAAGCGATCGGCACCTCGCCCGCAATGAGCGGCTTTAAGTACCGGATCATTTCCTCCGTCACGTCGTCGCCGTTTTCCGAGATCATGCTCCGCGGTACCGGCTTTGCCATATTGGCGACCTTGTCCACAGGAACGGATGCGATCTCGCATTTGTACGGGTCATCGGACACCCTGTTTAAGCAGGTCATAAAGGCGGTCTCGCCGGCGCTCGCATGCGCTACGGTGGCACGTCCGAGGAGCAGGGCCTCGTCTAAATCGGCCTTCGATGTGATATGACCGGCACAGCGCTGCAGCACATTTAACTCTATGGAGCGTACCTTTACGGACAGCTGTTCCTTGACATAGTATTCGAGATAATGTCCCACACCGGACAGCTGTGCATGGCCGAACTTGTCCTCCACGGCCTGGGTGGCCGAGAAATAGGAGCCGTCGGCGGCGCGGATGCCCTCCGAAACACAGACGATCACGTTCCTGTAAAGTGGGAGCAGAGCACGGACCTTTTCGATAAAGGCGTCCTTGTCGAAGGGAAGCTCCGGCAGGTAGATCAGGTGCGGTGCGGGGCTGTTTTTCGTCCTCGCAAGTGCCGAGGCGGCGGTGAGCCAGCCTGCATCACGTCCCATGATCTCCACGATCGTGACACTGTTTACATCGTAGATATAGGTATCGTACGCGATCTCGCGCACGGTGTTTGCAACATATTTTGCCGCGGAGCCAAAGCCCGGGGTGTGGTCGGTTTCCACCAAGTCGTTGTCGATGGTCTTCGGGCAGCCGCAGATGCGGACCTCGCTGCCGATCTTCTCGCCGTAGGCCGCAAGCTTTGCCACGGTATCCATGGAGTCGTTGCCGCCGATGTAGAAAAAGGCACCCACATCATATTCGTCAAATACGGAAAAAATCTTCTCATAGACAGAAGGGTCTTCCTCCGCCGTGGGAAGCCGGAAACGGCAAGAGCCTAAGTACATGGCGGGGGTTTTCGCGAGTGCGGATAAAAAGGCGTCATCCCGGGTGGAAAACTCCAGAAAGGCCTTTCTGATCACGCCCTGGATCCCGTTGATGGAGCCGTAGATCTTGTCGAAGGAATCGTCCTCCTTTGCGGCGGCGATAATGCCGGCCAAAGAGGCGTTTATGGCAGCCGTGGGGCCGCCGGATTGAGCTACAATACAGTTCTTTTTCATGTCAGTAATCTCCGTGTCAATAATGAAATCGAACAATATTATACCATTTTTCGCAGCAAAAAACCAGCTTGAATAATTACTTATAATAAGGTATAATAAACTTGTCTTTGAAAGAAGATAAATATATCTGGAATGTTCGATACTCCTGTTAGTTTTGAACCTACATTTACTTT
>CACZPL010000167.1 GCA_902783015.1 uncultured Lachnospiraceae bacterium | reverse complement strand
TGGTTTGCGATAGCCTCGTTGTTGATCAGCACCTCGGTTGCCACGATCATTCCGCTTTCATCCGCACGCGGCACAAGGTTCTGGGTGATGATACCGCGCAGGTTCGCTGCAAGCTGGGTCCTCGCCTGATTCTGGCCGTGCGCCGGATATGCATCGATGATACGCTCGATCGTCTGCGGAGCGCTGGATGTATGCAGGGTGGAAAGCACGAGGTGTCCGGTCTCGGCTGCGGTCATGGCAGCGTTGATGGTCTCGAAGTCACGCATCTCACCCACGAGGATGATATCCGGGTCCTCACGAAGGCTGGAACGAAGCGCCGTAGCAAAGGACTCTACATCCTTGCCGACCTCACGCTGATGGATCATGGAACGATTACGTCTGTACACGTACTCGATCGGGTCCTCGATGGTGATCACGTGCTTTGCCGCTCTCTCATTCACGTAGTTGATCATGGCAGCAAGCGAGGTTGTCTTACCGCTACCGGTCTGGCCCGTAAAGAGGATCAGGCCTCTGGGCTCCTTCACAAGCTTCTGTACCACATCCGGAAGCTCCAGCTCCTGGAAGGTGGGGATCTTGTCCTTCAGCAGACGGAAGGCTGCAGCGAGATGGTTTCTCTGATGGTAGATGTTTGCACGCATTCTGGTGCCGTCCGGCATGATGAGCGCAAAGTCGAGATCGTGTCCCGCGAGCACCCAGTTCTGCTGGTTCTCTGTCAGGCACCCCATGATCACGCCCTCTGCCTCCTGCTCCGACGGCATCGGATCCAGCATCAGCAGCTTGCCGTATTTACGGATCGCGTAGTTGGTACCGACGGTAATATGCACATCAGACGCATCCTCACTCTTTGCATAGTCGATTAATTCCTGAAGTTCCATGTGTTTTTCTCCTTTCGCGTTCTCTTAACGGATTTCTTCGCCGGGTTTCTTTTTGCTCTTTTTGTCTTCATACATCAGCTCATCGGCCTTTTTACTGATCTCGGCCAGGTCGTAGGAATCCGACTCCCATACCATGCCGACCGCAACCACGCAGTCGATGTCATCCGGGATCGCGTTCAGCCTTGCAAGTTCTTCCTCCCAGCGTGCCTTCAGCTGCTTTGCCTCTTCCTCTGATATATTGCATGCCACAAGCAGGAACTCATCCCCACCCATGCGGAATCCGTGTACGTTGTTCGTCGTCACCTTGCGGATACTGTCGGCGGCCTTGATGATCAGGCGGTCGCCGGCCTCATGCCCCTGCGTATCATTGATCTTCTTCAAATTGTTTACGTCAAAGTTGAAGTACGCAATGGACGTCAGATTCGGATATTCGTTTTCAAAAAGCTCAAGGTATTTTCCCTTGTTATAAAGTCCTGTCAGCGGATCGTGCTCCTTGTCGTAGATCAGCTTCTCGCGCATGATCCCGTTTTCAAGATAGAGCTTGATCACGTTGATGACCACGTTTTCCTTGACGGATTTCAGATCCGTGTTCGGCCATACACCGATATAGACCGCATATTTCTGCTCGGAAACCTCGCCCTGACACAGGCAGAGGAACTCGGAATCATCCTGACTGCCGGATACGCGGAATACCCCGGCTACGCTCTCGTCGAAATCCGCAAGCGTAAGAATCTCCTGAGTTTTATTTCTGAAGAGCTTTCCCGTGAGCGGTCCCATCGCCAGACGATCGTTGGAGAACTGCTTCTGCACACGGGTGTAGGTGGTGATATCCAGATAATCATCGTGCTGGAGCACAAAGTACACCTTGTTTGTCACGTAGTAATCCGAGAGCATCGGAAGCAGATCGTAGTAAGAATCCGAAAGCTTTTCCAACACCGCCGACTGGAACTTGGCGAGCTTTTTGAAAAAGCTGATATACTTCGTGATATCCCTGTTTAAGCGCATGTACTCGGTGATATCCAGCAGCTTGTGAAGCTCGTATTTTCCGCCCTCTTTTTCAAACGGGGTCGATTCGATCCGGTAGTACTTTCCGGCATCGGAATCAATCTTCTCCCAGGCAACGGTCTCTCCGACATTTGTGAGCTCCGGACAGTCGGAAACCCAGGAAAAGACTTCGTCGCCGAATTCTCCCACCAGGCTCTCGCTGTCGGCCTCATACAGACCGTCGACATA
>CACZPL010000166.1 GCA_902783015.1 uncultured Lachnospiraceae bacterium | reverse complement strand
TCAGCTCCGGCGCAATCCGCAACCACCGCATCGACATGATGGAGAAGGCGTTCGAGATCGCAGGCTACCCGAAAGAGGTCGTCAAGCAGAAGTTTGGATGCCTCTACAATGCGTTCCAGTACGGTGCGCCGCCGCATGCGGGTATGGCACCGGGCGTGGATCGTATGATCATGCTCCTGCGCAACGAGGAGAATATCCGCGAGGTCATCGCATTCCCCATGAACGGAAACGGACAGGACTTGATGTGCGGCGCACCCGGCGATGTCACCGAGCAGCAGCTACGCGAGGTTCATATCAAGGTAAGAGCTTAAGTCCTTTTACACAAGGAGTAAAATGATATGCAGATAACAGATGAGACAATCGAATATGTCGGGATCCTGGCGAAGCTGGAGCTCTCCGACGCGGAAAAGGAACAATCCAAGAAGGATCTCTCGGATATGCTCGACTATGTCGGAAAGCTCAACGAGCTCGACACGAGCGGCACGGATCCCATGTCGCACACCTTCCCCATCTCCAACGTGATGCGTGAGGATGTGGTCACAAACGGCGACGATAAAGAGAACATGTTAAAGAACGCGCCCGAGAGCAATGAAGACGCGTACATTGTTCCGAACACGTTCTAAAGACCTATAACAGTTTCAAGGAGAGAAGACATGCAAGACATTCTTTCGCTCAGTGCGACAGAGCTCGGTAAAAAGATCGCAGCCGGCGAGATCACCTCGGTGGATGCGACCAAGGCCTATCTGGATAAAATAAGCACGACAGACAAAGAGATCAATGCATATATCACCGTGATGGCCGATGAGGCATTAAAGGCTGCGGAGGCAGCCGACCGGATGATCGCGGAGAAAAAGGCCGCAGGTGAGGCATTAAGCCCGCTGGCCGGTGTCCCGGTTGCGGTAAAGGACAATATGTGCATAGAGGGAACGCTTACAACCTGCGCTTCCCATATACTCGACAATTTCGTTCCGACCTACACGGCAACAGCGGTTCAGAAGCTGATCGACGCAGGCTGTGTGATCATCGGACGCACAAATATGGATGAATTCGCCATGGGCAGCACCACCGAGACCTCGTATTTCGGCGCTACAAAGAATCCGCGGGATCTCACCCGCGTGCCGGGCGGTTCCTCGGGCGGTTCCGCGGCAGCGGTTGCAGCCATGGAGTGCCCCGTAGCACTCGGCTCCGACACGGGCGGATCCATTCGCCAGCCCGCTTCCTTCTGCGGTGTCACGGGTATCAAGCCGACCTACGGAAGAGTATCCCGTTACGGCCTGATCGCGTACGGTTCATCCTTGGATCAGATCGGACCTCTGGGAAAGAACGTGACGGACTGTGCTACGGTTCTGGAGCTGATCTCCGGCCACGACGAAAAGGATTCCACATCCGCCGGCGGGGACGAGACCTCCAAGCAGGATGCGAGAACGACGGACAATACCTTCACGGACGCTTTGGTTGACGACGTGAAGGGCATGAAGATCGGTGTACCCAGGGATTACTTCCTGGAGGGCATCGACGAGGATGTAAAGAAAGCCGTGCTTGATGCGGCCGAGGTTCTTAAAAATAAAGGCGCGATCGTAGAGGAGTTTGACCTCGGCATGGTGGAATACGCCATCCCGGCTTATTATGTCATCGCCTGCGCGGAGGCATCCTCAAACCTTGAGCGCTTTGACGGCGTGAAATACGGCTACAGAACCGACAGCTATACCGACCTTCACAACATGTATAAAAAGACGCGTTCCGAGGGCTTCGGTGCCGAGGTAAAGCGCAGGATCATGCTCGGTTCCTTCGTGCTTTCCTCCGGTTATTATGACGCATATTACGTAAAGGCGCTTCGCGTCAAGGCTCTGATCAAGAAAGCCTTTGACGATGCGTTTTCAAAATACGATGTGATACTCGGACCGGTTGCTCCGACAGCGGCTTTAAAGCTCGGAGAATCCCTTTCCGATCCCATCCAGATGTATCTGGGTGATATCTATACCGTATCCGTAAATCTTGCGGGTCTTCCGGGTATCTCCGTTCCGTGCGGAGAGGACAAAAACGGACTGCCCATCGGCTTGCAGCTCCTCGGACAGACCTTTGACGAGAAGAAGATCATCCGTGCCGCATACAGCTACGAGCAGTACAGACTGGCCGAGATGAACTTAAAATGCGACGATATTTGCGGGAAGGAGGCTTAGGTTATGAGTAAGGAATACGAAGTAATGATAGGCCTCGAGGTCCATGTGGAGCTCAACACGAAGACAAAGATCTTCTGCGGCTGCTCCACGGAATTCGGCGGAGCACCGAATACGCATGTGTGTCCGGTCTGCTCGGGTATGCCGGGTTCGCTTCCCGTACTGAATAAAGAGGTGGTAAACAAGGCAATCTCCGTGGGACTTGCGACAAACTGTGACATCACCAGGAACTCCAAGTTTGACCGGAAGAATTATTTCTATCCGGACAACCCGCAGAATTACCAGATTTCGCAGTTATATTATCCCATCTGCCGAAACGGTCATGTGATCATTGAGGTGGACAATCCTGACGGCGTGGATCCCGAGAGCATGCACACGCTCTGGAAGGATCCGGCAACGGACGAGAAGTGCGAGGAGATCACCGTATCGGAGCGCACCGAAAAGGGAAAGAAGCTTGCAACCTACAAAAAAGCGGTCCGCATCCACGAGATCCATATGGAGGAGGATGCCGGAAAGCTGGTACACGACGGCTTTACCGACGAGACCTGGGTGGACTTCAACCGCTCCGGTGTACCGCTGATCGAGATCGTATCCGAACCGGATATG
>CACZPL010000165.1 GCA_902783015.1 uncultured Lachnospiraceae bacterium | reverse complement strand
TTTATATTACTCATGAATATCCTCCCCTCTGTAGCGCGCGATGGCAGCTACATCCTTATCTCCGCGCCCGGAAATATTGATCACCATGATCCGGTCCTTTGAGAGTGTCGGCGCAAGCTTGATGGCATGTGCCACCGCATGGGCACTCTCTATGGCCGGAATGATACCCTCCGTGCGAGAGAGATACTCAAATGCATCCACCGCCTCGTCATCCGTAACAGCCACATACTCCGCTCTTCCGATATCATACAAATGCGCGTGCTCCGGTCCGATGCCCGGGTAGTCCAGTCCCGCCGAGATGGAGTAGACAGGCGCGATCTGCCCGTACTCATCCTGACAGAAATAGGATTTCATGCCGTGGAAGATGCCGAGCTTTCCCGTATTTAAGGTTGCGGCCGTCTCCGCGGTGTCGATGCCGCGTCCCGCAGCCTCGCAGCCGATCAGGTGCACGCTCTCATCCGGGATAAAATCATAGAAGGCGCCGATGGCATTGGAGCCGCCGCCGACACAGGCGAGCACATAGTCCGGCAGTCTTCCCTCCGCCTCCTTCACCTGCGCCTTGATCTCGCGGCTGATGACCGCCTGAAAATCGCGCACGATGGTCGGGAAGGGATGCGGTCCCATCACGGAACCGAGCACGTAGTGCGTGTCCTCGATCCGGTTCGTCCACTCACGGAAGGTCTCGGACACCGCATCCTTTAAGGTTGCCGTCCCACTGTCCACCGGATGAACCTTTGCACCCAGCAGGCGCATACGGTATACGTTCAGGGCCTGGCGAATGGTATCCTCCCTGCCCATATAGATCTCGCATTCCATGCCCATCATAGCTGCCACGGTGGCCGTAGCCACGCCGTGCTGACCCGCTCCGGTCTCCGCGATCACGCGGGTCTTTCCCATGCGCTTTGCAAGGAGCATCTGGCCGATCACGTTATTGATCTTGTGCGCACCGGTGTGATTTAAATCCTCACGCTTCAGGTAGATCTTCGCACCGCCGAGTTCCCGCGTCATGCGCTCCGCAAAATACAGTCTGCTCGGCCTGCCCGCATACTCGTTTAACATCGCCTCAAGCTCCGCATTAAAATCCGGATCATCCTTATAGCGGTTGTAGGCCTCCTCCAGTTCATTTATCGCATTCATCAATGTTTCCGGTATGTACTGTCCGCCGTGCACACCGAATCTTCCCTTAGACATTGCTTAACCTCCTTATACTCCGAACCACTTCGATCATTTTCTCTCTGTCCTTCGCTCCGTCCGTCTCGATCCCGGAGCTTATATCCAACCCGTACGGCTCCTGCAAGGCAGCCTGCGGGATGTTATCCGCGCAGATCCCGCCGGCAAGGAACCAAGGTTTATCTAATAATTTAGACGTTTTTGCCTCATCGATCAGGCTCCAGTCAAACAGGCTCCCCGTTCCGCCCGGCGTCACGGCGCTCATGGCATCGAGCAGCAGGTAATCTGCGGAAAGGTTCGCTACCTTTCTGATATCCTCTGTGCTTTTTACCCGTGCCGCTTTGATGAGCTTTGCCCCCGGCGCAAGTGCGCGAAGCCGCTCGATATAGAATTCATCCTCCGCACCGTGAAGCTGCGCGATCTCAATGATCCCGTCGTTAAGATACCCCGCCACGATCTCAGGCGACTCGTCCACAAAAACGCCGACTGCCGTGATCTCTTTTTTTAATTGTCCGCGAAAGCTACGTGCCTGCTCGCGGCTGATCCTTCTTCTGGTGTCCGCAAATATGAAGCCGACGTAATCCGGCATGGCTTCATTTGCATAGTCGATGTCGCAGTCGCGCATCATGCCGCAGAGTTTTACTTTTATATTCATACCCTTCACCCGATCACACTCTCAGTGCATCCAGCATTTTCTTCTTATCCGGACTTCTCATCAAGGTCTCGCCGATCAGGACTGCGTCCGTCCCGTTTTCTACGAGCCTTGCAATATCCTCCCGCGTTTTGATCCCGCTCTCTGAGACAAAAGCGATCTCACCGGGCACATGCTTTCTGAGCCGGACGGAATTGTTGATGTCAACCGTGAAGTCTCTTAAGTCACGGTTGTTGACGCCGACGATCTTTGCGCCGGCGGAAAGTGCCGTCTCAATCTCGTGCTCGTCATGTGTTTCCACCAGGGCCGAGAGTCCGAGCTCCTCCGCGATGACCTGATACTCGGCCAGCTCCGACGGATCGAGGATCGCGCAGATCAAAAGTACCGCCGAGGCGCCGAGCAGCTTTGCCTGATATATCATGTACGGATCCACGGTAAAATCCTTCCGCAGCACCGGGATCTTCACCGTCTGCACGATCTCCTTCAGATACGTGTCACTGCCCTGAAAATAGAAGGGTTCCGTGAGACAGGAGATCGCATTTGCACCGGCCTGCTCATATTCCCGTGCAATGGACGTATACGGAAAATCCTCCGCGATCACACCCTTGGAGGGTGAGGCCTTCTTTACCTCACAGATAAAGGAGATCCCCGGCGCCTTTAAGGCATCGTAGAAGGGACGCTCCGCTGTGACGGGAAGCGCTTCCGCCATGCTCCTGATCTCGGTTACCGGAAGCTTTTTCTTTTCCTCAGAGATCCGCGCAACTGTCTTTTTCGCTATCTCGTCTAAGATCATCGGTTACTCACCTCGATCATTTTCTCCAGGGTCGCATAAGCCTTTCCGGAGTCGATCAGCTCTGCCGCAAGCTTCACACCCTCGGCCATACTGGCAGCCTTCTCACCGATGTAGAGGGAAGCGCCCGCATTGAGTAAGATGGCATGACGCTTTGCGCCCTGCTCCTCACCCTTTAAGATAGCTCTCGTGATCGCCGCATTTTCCTCCGGTGTGCCACCCTTCAGCTCTTCCTTACTGCAGGTCGCAAAGCCGAAATCCTCGGGACGGATCACGCTTGACCTGTACCATCCGTCGTTGATCTCGCAGACCGTTGTGGGGGAGCTCATGGAGATCTCGTCCAGCTTATCCTGTCCGTACACCACCATGCCGCGCTTTACGCCGAGGCTTACCAGAACGCGGGCCAGCGGCTCCACAAGGTAGCCGTCATACACGCCGAGGAGCTGACGTTTCGGCATGCCCGGGTTTGTGAGGGGACCTAAGATATTAAATACCGTGCGGAATCCAAGCTCCTTCCGGATCGGTCCCACGTATTTCATGGAGGTATGGTATTTTTGCGCAAAGAAGAAGCACATTCCCGCCTCCTTCAGCATTTCGATACATTTTTCCGGCTCCTGGTTGATATTCACGCCGAGAGCCTCTAAGCAGTCTGCAGTACCGCACTTGGAGGAGGCCGCACGGTTGCCGTGCTTTGCCACCTTCATCCCGCCTGCTGCCGCAACGATACCCGCCGTGGTGGAGATGTTGATGCTCTGCGCGTTATCTCCGCCTGTACCCACGATCTCGAAGATGTCCATGCCGGTCTCCACCTTGGTTGCATGATCGCGCATGGCTGCCGCACAGCCCGCGATCTCCTCGGTAGTCTCCGCCTTGGCGCTCTTTGTGGAGAGTGCGGACAAAAATGCCGCATTCTGTGTGGGGCTTGTCTCACCGCTCATGATTTCGTTCATCACGGCGTATGCCTCATCATAGGTTAAGTCCTCTTTGTTTACGATCTTTACGATTGCTTCCTTGATCATTGTATTGTCCTCCGTTATAACGTTATATTTAAATAGTTTTTCAGTATCATCAGTCCCTGCGGTGTCAATATGGATTCGGGATGGAACTGCACGCCGTACACCGGGTACTCCTTGTGTTCCACCGCCATGATCTCGCCGTCGTCCGTCACCACTGTCACCGTAAGCGCATCCGGGAGCGTATCCTCCTCTAAAGCAAGCGAGTGATATCTGGCAACCGGGATTTTCTCCGGCAAGCCGGCAAACAGTTTGCTTTCATTTCGGATCTTTGCAACAGATTGCTTTCCGTGCATCAGCCTTTTTGAGTAGCCCACGGTCCCGCCGTAGACCTCACAGATTGCCTGATGCCCCAGACACACACCGAGGATCGGAATCTTTCCCTGAAAGTATCTCACAACGTCCTCGCAGATCCCGGCGTCCTGCGGCCGTCCCGGCCCCGGCGAGAGAATGATGTGTGAGGGAGCAAGCGCTTCGATCTCCTCGCAGCTCATTTCGTCGTTTCTGATCACCCGAATATCTGCATTGACGGTTCCCACAAGCTGAAACAGATTGTAGGAAAAGCTGTCGTAATTGTCGATCAGTAATATCATATCCTACACCTCCGTTTCCATATCCTGCGAACGCTCAATGGCGTTCATCACGGCCTTTGCCTTGTTGATACACTCCTGATACTCGGTCTCCGGTACGCTGTCCGCCACGATCCCTGCCCCCGACCGGACAAAGACCTTGCCGTTTTTCTTGTAGGCGATGCGGATCGCGATGCAGGTGTCCAGGTTCCCGGTGAAGTCAATGTAGCCAATGGCCCCGCCGTAGATCCCGCGCTTGTTGTTTTCAAGCTCGTTGATGATCTCGCAGGCGCGAAACTTCGGAGCACCCGAGAGGGTTCCCGCCGGCAGGATCGCATCCACGGCATCCAAGGCTGTCTTTTCGTTTCTCAGTGTGCCGCGCACCGTGGAGCCGATGTGCATCACGTGGGAATACCGTTCCACGGACATATACTTTTCCACCTCCACGGAGCCGAACTCGCTGATCCTTCCGATGTCGTTTCGCCCGAGGTCCACCAGCATGTTGTGTTCCGCGCACTCCTTTTCGTCCGCAAGGAGTTCCTTTTCAAGGGCCTTGTCCTCTGCCTCCGTTTTCCCGCGCGGTCTGGTTCCCGCCAGCGGGAAGGTGTGAAGCACACCGTTTTCCAGCTTCACCAGCGTCTCCGGCGAAGCACCGGCCACCTCGATGTCGTCGCCGCGGAAGTAGAACATGTAAGGCGACGGGTTGATGGTCCGAAGCATCCGGTAAGTGTTGAGCAAGCTCCCGGTAAAGTCTGCCTCTAATCGGTTAGACAAAACCACCTGGAAGATGTCTCCTTCAAAGATGTAGCGTTTTGCCTTTTCCACCATCTCGCAGTAGGCTTCCTTATCGAAGAGGGCCCGCATGGGAGAGGTCATCCTCGCCGGCTCCTCCGCCTCACACGCTCCGTGTTTGATGAGATCTATGATCTCATCGATTGCCGCCTTCGCCTGCTCATAGCTTTGTTCTATATCATCAAGTCTCGCATTTGCGATGATGATCATCTTCTGCTTGATATTATCGAAGGCGATCACCTTGTCAAAGAGCATCAGGTCGCAGTCCGCAAAGCCCTCGCTGTCCTGTGCGTCCAGCACCAGCTTTTTCTCGCTGTATTTTATGTAGTCGTAAGCGAAGTAGCCGACCAGGCCGCCCGTGAAGCTCGGCATTCCGGAGAGCCTCGGGCTCTTGTACTCTGCGAGTACCTCCTTGATGCAGGCTGCCGGGTGCTCTGTCTTTTCCTCGCGGGTCACGGTTCCGTTTTCATCGATGCATTTTAAATTGCCGTTGGTACAGGTGATACAGAGCTTCGGCTTAAAGCCGAGAAAGGTGTAGCGTCCCCATCGCTCCTGATTCTCCACACTTTCAAGCAGATACACATGGGCATCCGCCTTTTTCAATTTCTGTAAGACTGTGATCGGTGTAGTGAAATCCGACAGGATCTCCCTTGCCACCGGTACGACCCGATACGCATCCGCATAGGTCTTTGCTTCCTCGAAGCTTGGGTAATACATTGCTTTACACCTCCTATAGCTGGTTTTACAAAAAAATCCTTGACAAAACAATCCTGTTTTGTCAAGGACGGATAATCTTTCCGCGGTGCCACCTTGATTCACGGTTCTCCCGTGCACTCATGAGATACGATCATATCTCCCGCAACTGACGTATGCGAACGTCATGGAATACTCAGATTGCCGATGCAATCCTTTGACCATGCCCTCAGTGGTCCATTTGCCATACTGCGTTCAACCCGGCTCTCACCTTCCCGGACTCTCTGTGTGTGCACATAAG
>CACZPL010000164.1 GCA_902783015.1 uncultured Lachnospiraceae bacterium | reverse complement strand
GGGTGCTACCTCGATATTGCTGTCAGCCGCATTGTTCACTGCCTGATTCAAATTGTTCATCAGATTTCTAGCGGCATCCCCGCCGTCGTGATCCCTTGTTTCTCTGTAGGATGTACTCTCGGTCTGGGTCGTAAGCTGAACCTTTGTATCATTCACCGTCGTTTCAACCGTCTGTGTTTCCGGCGACTCGGTTCTTCTTGTCTCGGATACGTCCTTTCCTTCAGGCTTCTTTTCAGCTACCACTGTATCTTCGTCAAGAACCGGGACCTGCTCTTCAAACAAAGCCGGTGTATCCTGCTCCTGTACGGGAACCGTGATCTCTTCTGTCACAGTCTGTGCCGTTTCTTCAACAAGTGAGGCAACTGCCTTTGCAAAGGTCTCATAATCCGTGATATTGTTTTCTTCAACAAGCGCCGCCATTGCATCGGTCAGCTCGCTTACGGTATTTGCAAGATTCTCGTCCGTGAGAAGATCCACATCCGTCTTTCCGCCCGCATCAAGCACGAACTGCTTTAATGTTTCGGGTTCGATCAGTTCTCCGAGAGATACACCGTTTTCCTCAAGCATGCCGGTAAGCTCTTCCTCGGTCACAGAGAGTGCTTCCGTCAAGAGGTTGGTCATACTCTCTGCAACGATCTCCACGATCTCAGGCGGAATCTCGACAACTGTATCATCCGGTACTTCTGTTTTTTTCGTCTGATCCGCCACCTTCTCGGGTGCCGCATCCTTTTGTACCGCATCGTCCTTTTGAACCGGCTTGTCTTCTGCTTTCACATCCGTTTTTGTGTTGTCCGTCTTTGTCACGTCATCACGCTGCGGCTGCTTATTATCGGCAGGTGCAAGCTTTGCCACATCCTTCGTCTCCTGTGTAAAGGATCCGTTCACATCCGTGCTTGATGCCTTCGCAAGGTCCATCAGGCTGGAAAAAGCTCCGCCCGGAGCATCGTCGTTCTTCCCTTTCACTCTCGACTGCGGTTGCAGGATATCCATCTTTCCGATGCCGGAAGTAGAAATTGCCATCATAGGTTTTTTCTCCCTTCTTCAAATTAACGGTACATCATGCTACGGAACAAGCTTCTTTGTCACGCTTGCCGCAAAGGACGGATCCATTGCCGCGAGCACCTTTCCCTGCGCATCCGAGCTCATATTTTTTAAGATCAGCGCTACGGTGTCCATGTCGTTTTTCATCTGCTCTAGCACCTTGGCGGCCGCCGCGGCATCCATAGCCTCATAGGACTTGGCCAAAGCCACGATCTTTGCGTCTGCCTGCTGGCTCTCGATGATGTCTTTGTAGATCTTTTCGGCATGCTCCGCATCCAATTCATTGTACCATTCGATATATGTATCGGCATCCGGAGCGTTTTCTCCATAGACTATTTCGTCATAAAATTTATTTTTTTGTTCCTCGAAGCGCGTTTGCTCCTCTTCAAACTTGGAGAGACGGGCTACTTCCTTCTCTAATTCCTCCACCTTATCGTTGAGTCCGGTGATGTCAGCGTCCTTACTCTTTATGGCCGCATTCAGCGCATCGATCTCGTTGATCGCCTTTTCCAGCGTGTCGTAGGGATAGTCACTCTCCTTTGCAACCTCCTCGTCCGAGGGCGGCGGCAGAATCTCCTTGATCACCGGGATATCCTTAAAGACCGGGCGGAGCACACCGCTTCCGAAGCCTCCCACGTCCAGTTTGATCAAAAGAGCCATGGTGGATACAAAGGTCGTGATCATCAAAAGGATGATGAGAAGACCGAGTCCCTTCATGCCTTCCTTTTTTTCTTTGTCTTTTTTCTTATCTGCCATCTTCTACTCCTCCGACTTGTCCTTTGAACTGTACTGATAGCTGACCACCTGGTCAACCTCCTTCATCTCTTCGGCAGCAAGCTCTTCTTTAAACATCTCAAACTGCTTTTCCTTCAGCTTCTCATGCATCTTTCGTTCCTGCATGGCCTCAGCCATCTTCTGTCTGGCAATCTCGAGCTCCTTGCTCCGCCTTTTGATGACCTCGTTCTGTGCCTCGATCATCTCATCCATGCGGTCCACCGCATCCGAGTTTTCCTCAATCTTAAGAAAATCGAGATTGCCCGTCAGCGATTCCTTATACAGGGTCAGGTACTCCTCTCGCCTGAGCTTTAATGCTTCAAGCTTGTCCTCCTCCTCATGAAGCCTCGCGAGTGCCTCGCCGTAGGCCTGCTTTGCGGATTCCTCGAGCTTGTACTTGATATCCAATATATTCTGCATCCGGTACAGGAATTTCGCCATCTATAAACCTCTAATTAAAGATCGCTTCAAGCTGCGATATCTCATCATCAAATAAAAATTTGGCATTTACATCCTGGCACAGGAACTCATTGACCTTGTCGATCTTCGTGATCGCATAATCGATATCCTTGTTCGATCCGGAGCGGTAGGCACCGATATTGATCAGGTCCTCCGCCTCGTTGTAGGTTGCCAGCACGTTCTTAAGCTTACCCGCAACCTTCTTGTGCTCCGGGGTTGCAATGGAGCT
Organism: uncultured Lachnospiraceae bacterium; assembly: GCA_902783015.1. Classification (GTDB taxonomy): domain Bacteria; phylum Bacillota; class Clostridia; order Lachnospirales; family Lachnospiraceae; genus Coprococcus_C. The sequence goes on along the minus strand of CACZPL010000164.1, from coordinate 14,035 downwards.
CATACAACGGGATATGCTGGCCAGCACATCGATGGCCGGGTAATGGTTCTTATGTCCGAGTGCTCTCGAGAGCACGATATGTCCGTCCAAGATACCGCGGGCCGTATCCGTGATGGGCTCGTTAAAATCGTCGCCGTCCACGAGCACGGTATACAGGCCGGTGATGGAACCCTCATAGGTGTTGCCTGCGCGCTCCAGAAGTCTCGGAAGCTCCGCATATACCGAGGGCGGATATCCGCGGGTCACGGGCGGTTCGCCCGAAGCGAGACCGATCTCTCTCTGCGCCATGGAAAAACGGGTGAGGGAGTCCATCATGAGCAGTACATCCCTGCCCTGATTCCTGAAATATTCCGCGATAGCCGTGGCGGTCATGGCCGCCTTCTTGCGGATCAGGGCCGGCTTATCCGAGGTTGCGATCACCAGCACGGAACGCTTCAAGCCCTCCTCGCCGAGGTCGCGCTCGATAAACTCTCCAACCTCTCTGCCTCGCTCTCCGATCAGCGCGATCACATTGATGTCGGCCTTTGTATTTCTTGCAAACATGCCGAGCAGGGTGGATTTTCCGACACCCGAGCCGGCAAAGATTCCGATTCTCTGTCCTTTTCCGAGCGTGAGCAGACCGTCCACAGCCTTCACACCGAGAGGCAGCACCTCCGAGATCAGCTTTCTCTTCAAGGGATCCGGGGAATCCGCATCGATGGGATACTCCTCGGTCCATTCCACGGGCACACCGTCCATGGGGCGCCCGATACCGTCAAACACATGACCGAGCAGCGCGTCCCCCACCTTCACGGTAAGGACATTGCCGGTGTTTTTCACCGTCGCGCCGATCCCGATGCCGTCCACCGTATCATAGGGCATCAAAAGCACACGATTATCGCGAAAGCCCACCACTTCGCTCATCACGGTCACATAGCCGTCCTTCGAGGTGATCTCGCACATATCGCCGAGCTTGGCCGGCGGTCCGATGGATTCCACCGTAAGGCCCACCAGCTTGGTTACCATGCCGTAATGCTCGGTAAAGTCTTTATCCAAAAGCTTATTGTATTTTTCGGTATTGATCGGTTTCAGCATGATTTAAGGTTCAATACGGAAAACCCCCGAGTAGATCGGGGGAATCTTTATCATTGATCACAGAGTAATTTAAATGCCTTGATCAGGTTGTTGACCTGAACATCCAGGGAAAGATCGATGATGCCGTTGTCCGACTCGATCTGACACTGTCTTTTCGTAAGCTTTGCGTCGCCGAAGATCTCAAGCTCGATGCTCGGGTTCGTGGCGCCCACAATGCGATCATAATTATCGTTGATATAGGCAAAGCTCTCCTCTGCCACACGGATGACAAACCTGTGGCTGGCATCCTGTTCCAAAAGCGACTGATTGATCATGTGAAGCATCACGGGCTGGTACTCGTCCACCAGCATCCCGGTCATCTTTTCAACAAGACGACAGGAAAGCTCCACCATCTTCTTTTCTGCCTCGGCGATCTTTTCCTCCGCTTCCTTGTCATAGTTCTGCATGAAAGCGGCTTTTTCTTCCTCTATCTTTTCCAGATAGGCATCGGACCGCCGCATGGCTTCCATGTTACCCTCTTCCAAGCCGCGGTTATACCCTTCCTGCTTGGCTTCCTCCATCAGGGCTTCCGCCTCGGCTTTTGCGCGTTCGATAATCTCGTTTGCTTTTTCCCGTGACTCATCGAGGATGCTTTTGGCCTTGTCCATGGCATCACCGAGCACCTCTTCGTTCTCGGGCGTGTGTTTCTCCGGTTCGGCGGCGGGCTCAGCCTCTGCCTTCTCGCTTGCGGGGCGAAGCACCCGTCCCTGCGGCACCTCGATCACACGGCTGTTGGAATCCAACACAAACGGATCGGTACTCACGGTACGGATATTATCAAAGCCGTTTTTGAAGACAGAATTAGACAACGATCTCGTCACCTCCGCCACGTGAAATCACGATCTCGCCGGAATCCTCCAGCTTTCGGATGATATTCACGATCTTCTGCTGTGCTTCCTCTACGTCCTTCAGCTTTACCGGGCCCATGAATTCCATGTCCTCCTTGATCATCGAAGCAAGACGCGAGGACAGGTTGTCGAAGATGGCCTTCTGCACATCCTCGTTGGCATTTTTCAAAGCCACGGAAAGCTCGTTGTTGTCCACCTCGCGGAGTACCGTCTGGATGGAACGGTTGTCGAGAAGCAGGATATCCTCGAACACGAACATCTTTCTGCGGATCTCGTCTGCAAGCTCCGGCTCTTCGATCTCGAGTTCTTCCATGATGTGCTTCTCAGTACTTCTGTCTACCGTATTCAAAATGTTAACGATGGCATCCACACCACCGACGATCGTGTAATCCTGATTTACCAGGGATGCAAGCTTTTTCTCCAACACCTTTTCCACCTCGTGGATCACATCCGGACTTGTACGGTCCATCATGGCGATCCTTCGCGCAACGTCCGCCTGCTTCTCGGGAACCAGGGCGCTCACCACGGCAGCAGCCTGCGACGGTGGCATGTAGGAAAGTATCAGGGCGATGGTCTGCGGATGCTCGTCCTGAATGAAGTTTAACAGCTGGCTCGCATCTGCCTTTCGGATAAACTCGAACGGACGCACCTGCAGCGATGCGGTCAGCTTTCCGATTACGTCTCTTGCGCGCTCCGCGCCGAGCGCCTTGTCGAGGAGTTCCTTCGCGTATGCAATACCGCCTTCTGCGATGTACTGCTGTGCCAGACAGATCTCGTAGAATTCCTCGAGGACTGCGTCACGCACATCTCCGGGGACGCTCTTTGTATTTGCGATCTCGAGGGTTAAGGTCTCGATCTCGTCATCTTTTAAGTGTTTAAATACCTCAGCGGAACGTTCGGGACCGAGGGCGATCAAAAGAACGGCCGCCTTCTGCACGCCGCTCAGGTTGTCCAATACTTTCTTCTCTTCTTCAGCCGGTGCTGCAGCCATAATTCATCACTCCCAATCATCCGAGAGCCAGTTTCTCAGCAAGCTTGCAACTGCCTCCGGGTTCTCGTCCACAAATTTGTCTATCAGGTTCTTTGTAGCAGAGCTGTCCGAGAACTCGATATCGTCCAGCGTCTGGTTTTCCTTTGTCGTAGCCAAAAGTGCCTCCACGGAAAGCTCCGGTTCTACCTCTACAACCTCCTCCGGCTTCATGCTGCGGAACACAACAAACAGCAGCAGTGCGCCGATCACAAGTGCCAGCACAATGGAGAGGATGCTCTGAACCGGGATCTTCGCAGCCTCCTTCGGATAGAACATCGGGACCGTTCTCACGATCACATGGATATTCTTCTCCTTGATACCGGTTGCCTTGGAGAGCAGGGTCAGGATCTCCGCCGGATTTTCCTCCTCGACGGGTTCGAGATTCGCGGCCTTAAACTCCGCAAAGGTCGTGCCCTCGAGCTGACCGTTTTCCTCCATCTCATCCTCCTTGTAGACCTGATACTTCGTCAGGATCATACCCATGGAGGAATTCGCCATATCCACCTCGCCCACCGGAGCAACCGTACGCTCCTCCTTGTAGCTCGTGGAATAATTTTCCTTGATCAATGTCAGCGTGGACTGACCGTTTGCATTGTCGAGCAGATTATAGTCCGTGATCTCCTCGCCGTTTGCATCGGTACCCACTACGCCGCCGGTACCGTCGGTATTGTTTGCGAGATAGTAATAATAGGAATCCTTCGGACCCGTGTTCTCGCCGTCATCCGGGTCGTTGGAATAATACTCGATCTGATATTTTTCCGTGTCGGAAAGTCGGATATTCAGGTTGGACGATACGGAAACCTCATCGTACTTATGAGAGTTCACCATGAGATTCCACAGCTTGCTGTTGTAGAACTCTTCCACCTGCTGCTGTACCATCAAAGCTCCGGAAACCTGGGATCCGGAATTGGTACCCGAATAAAGCAGCTTGCCCTGATTGTCGATGATGGTGATATCATCCGTATTGGAGTTACCCACGCAGCTTTTTGCATACTCCGCGATGGACACGGAGCTCTCCGCCTGATACTCCGGTGTGGTCGTGATCATGATGCTGACCGAGGTCGAGAGATCCTTCGCATAGATCGTACTCGTATTCTCGGGCAGGTTGATGGTCACGGATGCATCGGAAACGCCTTCGATCTTTCGAAGATCCATCTCCATGGTAGACTGCAGGTTGATCTTTGCCTTCAGCTTTTTCTCGGAGTCCGTGGTGTTAAAGCTGTTGTCAAACAACCATGTATAATCCGTATTGTTGCTGTTGTAGCTGATGCCGTTTTGTCCGAGCAAAAGTCTTGCGTCACTCTGCTGTTTTTCGTTGACATCGATGGACAAAGCATCGTCGCTCACTCTGTATGTGATGTTGTTTTCCTCGAGAAGATTCGCCGCCTGCGCCGCCGCGCCGGAGTCCTTGAAGGACGCAAGGCGCACGTAGCTGGTGCGATTTAAGATCATAAAAAGAGCCACCAGCGTGATGATCACCGCTGCTGCGACTGAAAAGAACAGAGTTTTTTGTCTTCGCGTGTATTTCTTCCAGAATTCCACAATCCGCTGCGGAAGCTGGCGAAACCATTGTGCCATAGTTTATGCTCCAATAAAATATTCTGGCAAGACGCACTACAACTGCATCTGCATTAATTCCTTATATGCCTGCACCACAGTATTGGTCACCTTCACGGTGTACTGCAGCGAGATATTCGCTTTCTGCTGTGCAAGTGCAAGATCGTGAATGCTGTCCGTATACCCGAGCGCAAAGCTCATCTCGGAGGACTCTGCAGACTTCTGCAGAGAATCCGTCTCCTTGTACATATCAATGGCAGCATTCAATATGGTATCGAATCCGCTCTTCTTTACGGTAGAGGGATCCTGTGCATTTAACGAAAGACTCTTAGCGGCACGACCGACGGAACCGACGCTCGAAAGGTTCTCCACGCTGTTTAAGGTCGTATATCCGTTAGAGAATAAACCTACCGGTGTCACCGACATGGAAATCTACCTCCTAACCGAACAGATCCAGGCCCTTCATCGCCATGGATTTCGCTGCATTAAACGCCGTAGACGAAGCCTCATAAGCACGGCTCGAATCGATCAGGTTTGTCATTTCGGTGACCGTATCCACATTCGGATACTCCACATAACCGTCCTCGTTGGCATCCGGGTTGTCGGGTTCATAAACAAGGCGCAGATCGGAGGGATCCTCCGTGATCTGTGTCACCTTGACGCCGTTAGGCTGATAATGGCTTAAATAGCCGTGCAGGATATGGTCAAAGGAGGTTGTATCCTTTTCCATGAATACGGGAACCTTTCTCCTGTAGGCTTCCCCGTCCTGCGTGCGCGTTGTCTGCGCATTTGCTATATTCTCCGCGATCAGATCCATGCGCAGCTGCTGCGCCGTAAGCCCCGTCGCGGCTACATTCATTGCAGAAAAAACACCCATAATTAACCTCCGTATACATTAAGGCATGCAAAGCACGCGGTCAGCCGCTACGAATTACCGGAGAGCACGTTCTTGTATCTGCCGAACTCCTGATTCATCAGGGAGATCAAGGTGTTATACTTGATCTGGTTTTCCGCGAGATACGCAGCCTCCGTGTTGATATCCACGTTGTTCCCATCTACTCTGTAGGATAAAGAAGAATTGTCCGTGTAGACCTGAGGATCTAAGGTTTCAAGATCCTCGTTGGCATTTTTGACCGCCTGATACAGGCTTCTCTCACCGCCAAGCTCTGCCTGCAGGATGTTTTCGAAATTGAGATCTTTTCGCTTGTAATGCGGAGTATCCACATTTGCGATGTTGTTGGAGATCAGTTCCTGTCTGAAGTTGGATGCATCAGCGGCTTTGTCAAGAATGTTGATGTAATTATACACATCAGTGTTGATCATTCAACTGCTCCTCCTACCGTGAACATCCGTGTTCAGATTCGAAACTCCTTTAACGTATACATCGGAATTTTACCATATTTTAATAACATCATCAAGGAAATTTATTCCTGTGACATCACATAACCGCACTTCTCGGCGGAGCACAATAATTTATTACCCTTTTCCACCATATAAGCGCCGCACTTCGGACATTTTTTATCGGATGGCTTGGACCAGGACATGAAATCACATTCCGGATTGTTGATGCAACCGAAATATCTGCGCCCCTTCTTTGTCATCTTGTATACAACGTCGCCGCCGCACTTCGGGCAGGCAACGCCGGTCTTTTCAAAATAAGGCTTGGTGTTCCGGCATTCGGGGAAGCCGGGGCAAGCAAGGAATTTTCCGTGAGGACCGTACTTGATCACCATCATGCGGCCGCAGTTTTCGCACTGCACATCCGACTCCTCATCCGCGATCTCCACGGACTCGAGGGTCTTCTTTGCCTCTTCCACGGAATCCGCAAGATCGGGGTAGAAATTGCGGATCACGACCTTCCAGTCGATCTCTCCTTCCTCGATCTTGTCAAGCAACGACTCGACATTCGCCGTAAAGCTGGTATCCACGATAGCGGGGAACGCATCCTCCATCATCCTGTTTACCGCATTTCCGAGATCGGTCACATAAAGATTCTTGTTTTCCTTTGCCACATAATGTCTGGACACGATGGTGGAAATAGTCGGCGCATAGGTGGACGGGCGTCCGATGCCGAGCTCCTCCATGGTCTTTACCAAAAGTGCCTCCGTAAAATGTGCCGGCGGCTGGGTAAAATGCTGCTTCTTTTCCGGTTCCTCCGAAGCAGAGAGCTTATCGGATACGGAAATGCCGCTTAAGCTGTTTGTCTCCGGCTTATCCTCCTCAAAGCTGTAGCATGCAAGATATCCGTCAAAGGCTACCTTGGAAGAGGAAGCCTTAAATTTATATCCCGCCGCTTCCGCGGTAATGGTCTTCGTCTCATAGACTGCCGGCGTCATACGGCTGGCAAGGAAACGATTATAGATTAACTGATAGAGACGGAACTGGTCACGGGAGAACTTATCCTTCACCTCGGCAGGTGTCTTGGCAAGATCCGTGGGGCGAATAGCCTCGTGCGCATCCTGGATCTTACGGCCCGTCTTGGCATCCTGCACCTCTCCCACATAATCCTTGCCGTATTTTTCGGAAATATAAGCCTTTGCCGCCTTATCCGCATCCTCGGATACACGCACGGAGTCGGTACGGAGGTACGTGATAAAACCGTCCTCGTACAGTTGCTGCGCGATACGCATGGTCTTGGATGTGGCAAAGTTCAGCTTCTTGCCGGCCTCCTGCTGCATGGTACTGGTTGTAAAGGGCACGGGCTGCTTCTTGGTCTTTTCCGTCGTCTTGATATCGGTAATGGCAAAGGTCTTTCCCTTGACCGCATCAAACACTTTGTCGCAGTCTTCCTTTGTCATATGATCATCTGTATAGGTAAATTCAAGGGGTTTTAAGTTTCCCGGGCGCTTCAAGTGCACGGAGAGACTCCAGTACTCCTCCGGGATAAAGGCATCGATCTTCGCCTCGCGGTCGCAGATCAGCTTCAGGGCTGCCGACTGCACACGGCCTGCGGAAAGTCCGCGCTTAATCTTCTCCCAGAGCAGCGGGCTGATCGAATAGCCGACCATACGATCCAAAACGCGGCGTGCCTGCTGGGCATCCACCAGGTTCATATCGATCTCTCTTGCTTCCTTTAAAGAAGACTTCACGGCATTCTTGGTGATCTCATTGAAGGTGATACGCTTGTAATTTTTGTCCTCAAGCTTTAAAGCTACGGACAAGTGGAAGGAGATCGCCTCTCCCTCGCGGTCGGGGTCGGTTGCGAGATAAACCTTATCGGCCTTTTTAACCTCCTTGCGGAGCTTTGCCAACAGCTCTCCCTTTCCCCATATCGTGATGTATTTCGGCTCAAAGTCATTATCATAATCGATCCCCATCTGACTCTTCGGCAGATCGCGCACATGTCCGTTCGACGCGATCACCTCATAGGATGGGCCCAAGTACTTTTTGATTGTTTTTGCCTTGGCAGGCGACTCTACGATCACAAGATTCTTTGCCATGTTCATTCCCCTTTGTCTTGTTATTAAAACCGTGCACCACTATACACCTTTTTATTCAAGGAAGCAAGAAGAAATAATCCGGCGGCATAAAATGCGTTTTCCGTTGACAAACCGAAAAAAATGATCTACCATGAAAAAGCTTACTGTGTAGGGAAACACGGAAATCATGTTCAGCAAAGTAAAAAGCTGCGTTTTACGCGGCATCGACGGTACCGAGATCGTTGTGGAAGCAGACATTTCAGACGGGCTACCCACATTTACGATGGTCGGTTATCTCTCATCCTCCGTCAAGGAGGCATCCGAGCGGGTTCGCACCGCATTAAAAAACTCCGGATTCACATTTCCGCCGAAGAGGATCACGGTAAACCTCTCACCGGCAGACATCAAAAAGGACGGCGCAGGCTTCGATCTGCCCATCGCCCTGGCTATTTTATTGTCCTCGGGTCTTTCGCCCGAAGTATCGCTTGACGAAACGCTCGTACTGGGAGAACTCGGCTTAAACGGAGATTTAAAGCCGATCCCCGGGGTGCTCCCCATGGTTTTTCGCGCCGCGGAAAACGGTATCCGCTCCTGTATCGTCCCGAAGGAAAATGTGGAGGAAGCCGCTCTTGTAAAGGGACTGTCCGTGATCGGAGCAGCCACATTAAATGAGGCAGTCGATTACATCTCCGGGGCATTGAAGATCAAGCCGGTACAGAACCTGTGTGATCGCCTGTACGAATCTCCGCAGGAACAGAAAATCGATTTTTCGGATATCCACGGTCAGGAAACCTTAAAACGCGGCATGGAGATCGCCGCTGCGGGCTTTCACAATGTGCTGATGACCGGTGCTGCGGGTGCGGGTAAATCCATGCTTGCAAAAAGGCTTCCCACCATCATGCCGCGTCTTTCCGTGGAGGAAAGTATCGAGGTGACAAAGATCTACAGCACCCTGGGACTTCTCTCGGAGCGAGGCGCCTTAGTCACGGAGCGCCCCTTTCGCTCTCCCCATCACACCGTATCAAGCTTTGCCTTAGTCGGCGGCGGTGTGAATCCCAGACCCGGAGAGGTCAGCCTTGCCCACAACGGTGTTCTGTTTTTGGATGAGCTTCCCGAATTCGGAAAAAACGCCTTAGAAGTCCTTCGGCAGCCGATCGAGGACCGAAAGGTGACCATCTCACGAGTAAACGCATCCTACATTTTTCCTGCGGACTTCATGCTGGTCTGCGCCATGAACCCCTGCCCCTGCGGACACTTTCCGGACAGAAAACGCTGCAGGTGTACTCCTGTGATGATCAAAAAGTATCAGTCCAGGGTAAGCGGTCCGCTCCTTGACCGCATTGACATCAATATGGAAGTAAAACCCGTGAAAAGCGATGATATCTTTGCGGAGGGAAACGGTGAGCGTTCCGAGATCATCCGCGCACGCGTGGAGGATGCTCGCATGATCCAGAAACGACGCTATGAAAACGACGGCATTTTCTTCAATTCCCAGTTAGAGGGGAATCTGATCAAAAAATACATCCGGCTCGATCCCGAAGAGGAAGCGCTTTTAAAACAGGTCTTTACCGAAAAGGAACTCTCCGCCCGGGGTACACACCGCATTCTGAAGCTCTCCCGCACCATCGCAGATCTTTCCGGGAGCGAGCGCATCAAACGGGAGCACCTGATGGAGGCGATCTTTTACAGGAATAACGGGTTATCTTATGAGGAGGTAATATAAAGACAGGGGGGACGGTTCTTTTGTCTCCGTGCTTCTTGGAGACAAAAGAACCGTCCCCCTGTCTCTTCCCTCTGTCTCTTCGTGATTCTCGGAGACAAAAGAACCGTTCCTCTGTCTCCCTTCTATCATTATTATGGAGGAAATCAATATGAAAGAAATAATGTACGAAAAAGATCTCATGGCGCTGTGGTTCGATTCCCAAGATGAGATTGATTATAAAAACAAGGCAAAACTCATGGATAATCTCGGCAGCTTGGAAGCCTGCTTCTATGCCGAAAAGGAAGCTTTAAACAACCTGCTTGCGGATAGCACGGCCGTGAAGGTGATATCGGATTGGATCAAAAAGCGCGATCGCGCCTATCTTGAAGATCGATACGGCACCCTACGCGATATGGGTGTATCAATTACTTATCCCGAACGCGGCGATTATCCGCGAAAGCTCTTGACCGTGCCCTCTCCGCCTTTTCTTCTCTATATGCGCGGCACATTTCGCCAAAGCCTGAACGATGTCGGTTGCACGATAGGCATGGTGGGTTCACGCACACCGGACACCTACGGTCGGGAGATCGCGTCTTATTTTGCAAAGGAACTTGCGGGTGACGGAATCAACATTGTAAGCGGGCTTGCCAGTGGTGTTGACGGTATTTCCCACCGAAGCGCACTCTCTGCCGGAGGCTATACCGTTGGTGTGCTCGGCTGCGGCATTAACGTGGTTTATCCGCATTCAAATATTCGATTATACGAAGATATGGCCGTCCACGGATGTATCATCTCCGAATACGGCCCGGATCTTGTTCCGCAAAGTTGGAGGTTTCCCGCAAGAAACCGCATTATCTCGGGTCTTTCCGACGGCGTGCTCTGTGTGCAGGCAAAAAAAAGATCCGGTTCTCTGATCACCACGAACTTTGCTTTAGAGCAAAACCGCCAGGTTTACGCCGTTCCGGCCCGCGCCTTCGACCTAAACTACGAAGGCACGAACAACCTGATCAAAAGCGGCGCGTTCTGCGCCACATCCCCGGAGGATATCATCAACGATCTTCGTGAGATGCGTGGTGAATCACTGATGTATGGCGAAAAGAAAAAACGCAGAAAACAGTCTGCGCCGAAAAAGGAAGTTACAGCCGAAGAAAAAAAGATCCTCTCCTGCCTGAACTTAGAACCCTGCTACATCGACGACGTGATCGCGCAGACCGGCTACGGGATCACCCAGACCATCAGCAGCCTATATGTAATGGAAGAAAAGGGTCTGGTCAAGCAGGTCAAGCGAGGCTGGTACATCGTTGCCGATTTCACACGCGGCGTCACCTACCGCTGACAAAAAGTAAAGGGACGGTTCAGAACCGTCCCTTTGTTTTGTTTATTCTTCGGTATTGATAATATACCACTTATTGCCCACCTTCGCACAGATGACAATAAACTCCTGCGTTTCTTCCTGCGTCTCGCCGAATATGCTGACAGACATGGTTGCTTTCACATGAACCTTCTCGGCTTCTTTGACCTTGATATCAGCTCCGCTTTCCTTCAGTTCGGCTTTTAATGCTTCCGCATCCACTTTTTCGGCCGAATCAACCGTAATGTCCTTAAAGGTCAGACCAAAGCCCTTCATCATATCAAGCGCGGTCTGAATCTCGGTCTTTGACCCGTTCAGATCAACGATATCAAGTGCCGCATCGATTCCCTCCGGGAAACACTCGAGCAATGCATCCGCATCGGCATTCTCCATACTCTTGAACATCTTTTTGCAGACAGCCTCAGCGGACTTCTGATCCTTCGCGCCCTTCAGGCCGAATACATCAAACACAAAGATGCAAAGCACCGCAGCAATGATCACGGCTGCTGCCGCACAGATCCCGATGATCAGTCCGGTCTTTTTCTTCTTCGGCGGTTGTGCCGGCGGAACCTGACCGGGTGTCGGAACCGTGTAAGCCGGTGCCTGGTCGTACATTTGCTGCTGTCCGTATGCGCCTGTCTGGTCGTACATCGGCTGTTGTCCGTACGCACCCGACGGATCGTACATATTTGTCTGTCCGCCCGCTTCTGCCCCGGGGTACGTCGGGGTTCCGTTTGTCGGCGTATCCTGATGCAACGTAAAGCCCTGATTGTTGTTTGGATTATTATCCATATCTTCCTCCTGTATGGTATGATACCTCATTATATCATACAGACCGCACAGGAGAAAGTGGCAATTTCTGCGGAAAATGACGGATGCCCAAAACACGGTCGCTGGCATCAAAAAAGCCACGGGAGCCGGAATCTCCGGCTCCCATGGCATATACATGTCTTATTTGTTATCGATCAATACGGAAAGCAGTCGATTGCTTCTTTCCACAAAAGCGGTCATGGCCTCTGCGGAAAGCGGTTTGTTTGCAAGCATAGCCAGGTCATAGAGCTGGCAGCACACATCCTTTGTATACTCTGCTTCCGGATTTTCAAGCACATATTTCACGAGCTTGTTCCCCGCATTTAATACCAGTGTTTCTCCCGCGTCGCCGAACATGCCGGGGTTCATACCCTCCATGCTGTAGGCGCGCATCATCTCCTGCATGCGGCGGCTGTCCTCGGACAGCGTGAGCATGGACGAGATGTTCTCGTTCTTCAGCATCTCCACCTTCACGGTGAGCTTCTCCTTGCCGGTTGCCTTCTTAAAGGTCTCCGTCAGCTTGTCGGTGTACTCCTTGGTCTGCTCCTCGGAGAGTCCCTCGCCCACAAAGTTGTCGGCCAGGTCCGCATCGATACGCATGAACTTCACATTTTCGTTCTTGCTCTCCAGATGCGTAATGTACGGATTATCGATATTGTGCTCCAGGAAAACGGCGTCAATACCCTCCTCCTTAAACATATTGATATACTGCGACTGCGCTTCCGCATCCGACACATAGAAGACCTTGTTCTCGTACTTCTCCTTGCCTGCCTCAAGATATTCCGGAAGTGTAATGTACTTGCCCTCTAAGTTCTTGAAGATCATGAAGTCCTTCATCTTGTCGTCGAACTTATCGTCGCGCACACAGCCGAACTTGATGAACGGGCTGATGTCGTCCCAGTACTTCTCGTAATCCTCACGCGAGGTCTTGCACATGCCGGTCAGCTTGTCCGCAACCTTCTTTGTGATATAGTCCGAGATCTTTTTCACAAAGCCATCGTTTTGCAATGCGCTTCTTGAAACATTGAGCGGCAGATCCGGACAGTCGATGACACCCTTTAAGAGGAGTAAGAACTCCGGGATCACCTCTTTGATGTTATCCGCGATAAACACCTGGTTGTTGTACAGTTTGATCGTGCCCTCGAGCTGATCGTACTGTGTGTTGATCTTCGGGAAGTAGAGGATTCCCTTTAAGTTGAAGGGGTAATCCATATTTAAATGAATCCAGAACAGCGGCTTCTTAAAGTCGAGGAATACATGCTGATAGAAGTCGATATACTCCTCATCGGTGCAGTCCTTCGGCGTCTTCATCCAAAGCGGATGGGTGTCGTTTAGGGGCACGCGCGCTTCCTTCTTTTCCTCATCGGAAGCGTCTGTCTCCCCGGAGGTCTCCTTCTTATCTTCCTTCTTGTCGCTGTCACCTACAAGATCATCCTCCTCCGTCGTATCGACCTCGATGACCTTGTCCTTGTCCTTTTTCTTTTCTTCCTTGGCCTTTTTCTCGGCCTCTTCCTCTTCCTTGTCCTCGTTGATGAAATAGATATTGTACGGCATAAACGCACAATACTTCTGGATCACCTCGCGGACGCGGTATTCATTTGCGAATTCGTAGCTGTCCTCGTTCAAGTAAAGCGTGATGGCCGTTCCTCTTGTGGTGTCGTCGCTCTCGGACATCTCATAATTGGTGCCCCCGTCGCACTCCCAGAACACGGCCTTCGAACGCTTCTTATAGGAACAGGTGTCTATGGTGACCCTGTCGGCCACCATAAACGCCGAATAAAAGCCTAAACCGAAATGCCCGATGATCTGATCCGAGTTTGCCTTATCCTTGTACTTATTGATAAAGTCCGTGGCTCCGGAGAATGCGATCTGATTAATGTACTTTTCCACCTCTTCACCGGTCATACCGATGCCGTTGTCCACGAAGGTTAAGGTCTTATCCTTTGCGGAGGCGTACACCTCGATCTTGTACTCCTCGCCCTCGATCTCCTCGTAATCTCCCATCAGGGCAAGCTTCTTCAGCTTGGTAATGGCATCACAACCGTTGGATATCATCTCACGGATAAAGATATCGTGATCCGAGTACAGCCACTTCTTAATAATGGGAAATATATTCTCACTATTGATCGATAAACTGCCTTTCTTATCCATGGCTTACATCATGCCTCCCATGCCACCCATGCCGCCGGCCGGCATAGCAGGGGT
>CACZPL010000163.1 GCA_902783015.1 uncultured Lachnospiraceae bacterium | reverse complement strand
GTACCGCAGATCACAGCTATTATGGAAGCATATGACGCCGCAAAGACCGCCGGTATTCCGGTGATCGCAGACGGCGGTATCAAATACTCGGGAGACGTGACCAAGGCCCTTGCCGCAGGCGGCAATGTCTGCATGATGGGAAGTCTCTTTGCGGGAACGGACGAATCCCCGGGAGAGTTCGAGCTCTTTCAGGGCAGAAAATACAAGGTTTACCGCGGCATGGGTTCCATCGCTGCCATGGAGAACGGCTCCAAGGACCGCTACTTCCAGGCAAACGCGAAGAAGCTCGTACCCGAGGGTGTGGAAGGCCGTGTGGCATACAAGGGCTCGGTGGAGGACACCGTGTTCCAGCTGATCGGCGGACTTCGCGCCGGCATGGGCTACTGCGGAGCACGCACCATTGAGGAGCTGCACGAGAAGGCAGAGTTTATCGAGATCTCCGCGGCATCCTTGAAGGAAAGCCATCCGCACGACATTCAGATCACAAAAGAGGCACCGAACTATAGTGTCGAATGATAAAAGACAATAGAAACAGAGGTTTATTATTAAAATGCAGATCACAAGAGACGACGTAAGAAACATCGCAATCATAGCACACGTAGATCACGGAAAGACAACGCTCGTGGATGAGCTTTTAAAGCAGAGCGGCGTATTCCGGGAGAATCAGGAGGTGGCGGAGCGCGTGATGGACTCCAACGACATCGAGCGCGAGCGCGGTATCACCATCCTCTCAAAAAATACGGCAGTGTCCTATAACGGCACCAAGATAAATATCATCGACACCCCGGGCCATGCGGACTTCGGCGGTGAGGTGGAGCGAGTGCTGAAGATGGTAAACGGCGTGATCCTTGTGGTGGACGCTTTCGAGGGCGCCATGCCGCAGACGAAGTTCGTTCTGAAGAAGGCGCTTGAGCTCGGTCTTGCCGTGATCGTGTGTATCAACAAGATCGACCGCCCGGAGGCAAGGCCCGCGGAGGTCGAGGAGGAAGTGTTAGAGCTTTTGTTAGAGCTCGATGCCAACGAGGAGCAGCTTGACTGTCCCTTTGTATATGCATCCGCAAAGGAGGGAATCGCATCCCTTTCCGCAGACACTCCGGGCACGGACATGAAGCCTCTGTTCGAGACAATCCTGAAATATATCCCTGCGCCCACCGGAGATCCGGATGCGGGCACGCAGGTTTTGATCTCTACCATCGATTACAACGAATATGTGGGCCGCATCGGCGTGGGCAAGGTGGACAACGGTTCATTAAAGCTCAACCAGGAGTGCGTGATTGTCAATGCCCACGAACCCGACAAGAAGATGAAGGTTAAGATCGGCAAGCTCTATGAATTTGAGGGACTTGCAAAGGTAGATGTGGAAGAGGCCGGTATCGGTTCCATAGTGGCAATCTCGGGAATCGCGGACATCCATATCGGCGATACGATCTGTTCTCCGGAAAACCCGGAGGCTATTCCGTTCCAGAAGATTTCGGAGCCGACCATCTCCATGGATTTCATGGTCAACGATTCGCCTTTGGCCGGCAAGGAGGGTAAATTTGTCACCTCCCGCCATATCCGTGACAGGCTGTTTAAGGAGTTAAACACGGATGTCTCCCTCCGGGTGGAGGAGACCGAAACCACGGAGTGTTTCAAGGTTTCCGGCCGCGGCGAGCTGCATCTTTCCGTGCTGATCGAGAATATGCGCCGCGAGGGCTTTGAATTTGCCGTGAGCAAGGCTGAGGTTATCTATAAGACCGACGAGAACGGCAAGAAGCAGGAGCCTTT
Source organism: uncultured Lachnospiraceae bacterium (assembly GCA_902783015.1). Taxonomy (GTDB): domain Bacteria; phylum Bacillota; class Clostridia; order Lachnospirales; family Lachnospiraceae; genus Coprococcus_C. Next base: position 10,074 of record CACZPL010000163.1, on the reverse strand, counting down.
CGAGATCGCGGTGATCGACGTACCGGAGGAGTTTTCCGGTACCGTGATCAATATGTTAAACGAGAGAAAGGGAGAACTGCAGGGTATGGCACCGCTTGGTACCGGTACCACCAGACTGGAATTCTCCATCCCGTCAAGAGGCCTGATCGGTTTCAGAGGTGATTTCCTGACCGCTACCAAGGGAAACGGTATCATCAATACCATCTTCGACGGTTATCAGCCCTATAAGGGAGATATGAGCTACAGAAGCAACGGATCCCTGATCGCCTTTGAGTCCGGCGAGTCTATCACCTACGGACTCTTCAATGCGCAGGAGCGCGGGACACTGTTTATCGGTCCCGGCGAGCAGGTATACGGCGGCATGGTCGTGGGAGAGTGCCCGCGCCAGGAGGATATCGAGGTGAATGTCTGCAAGAAAAAGCAGCTCACCAACACCCGTGCATCGGGTTCCGACGAGGCCTTAAAGCTCACGCCGCCCAAGGTGCTTTCCTTGGAGCAGGCACTCGATTTCATCGATACGGACGAGCTTTTGGAGATCACACCGGAGCATCTTCGGATCAGAAAGAAAATCCTGGATCCGAAGCTTCGCCTGCGCGCCGGACGTGCCGCAGCACAGCGCGGTTAGGATCCTGAGATAATCAAGAATTAGAAGGAGGGTTGATCATGGATACCGAAATGTTGACAGAAGAGAATAGCTACGACGTCTTTACTTTGAATTTCAGAATAGACGATCTTTCGCTTGTCAACGAGACGGAGTTTAAGCTGATCAACCGGCCCTTCATGGGAAACCGTACGACCTGTGAGGTGTTAAGCGTTGACGGTCAGCCCGTGCTTTCCTACAGTATCCCGGCGACACTGCCCTTAAACCAGTTTTTAAAGAAGCAGCTTTACAAGCCGGAATTTCTGTCCATGCTTTCCAATATCATGAACCAGCTCATCTTTTTTGAGGAGAACGATATCCCCTTGAAAAAGGTGCTGCTTAACACGAAATATATGTACATCGAGATCTCGAGTCTCGAGGTACAGCTGATCTATATGCCCATTGAGAAGAACTTCGCGGACTGTAATATCTCCGAGTTTGTCCAGAGCTTCATCAGCAAGGTGCGCTTCGGTGACATGCAGTGCGTGGGCTGCGTGGACGAGATCCTTCGCTACCTTGACAGCAGACTCATGTTCTCCATCAGGGATTTCTACAATTTCCTTTTGGAGCTTGAAAAGGATACCTTGAGCAAGGATGTCGAGGTGGGAAAAGAAGCGGAGACCACGGTGCTCGCGCAGATGGAGTACAAGAATTTCGTACCGGTTTTGGTCCGCATGCGCACCAATTCCATTGTCAATGTGGAAAAGACCGAGTTTATCGTGGGCAAGGCGTCGGATTGCGATTTCCAGATCGTGGACAACAAGAAGATCAGCCGTCATCACATGACCTTAAAGATCAGCAACGGAGAGTGCTACGTGATCGACAACGATTCCACGAATCACACTTACATAAACGGCAATCTGTTGCAGCCGAACTTCCCCGTGATGCTGAAGAACAACGATATCATCAAGATGGCAGACGAAGAATTCAAATACTGGGTACGATAATATGAGAATCATTCACTGTGCGGATCTGCACTTAGATTCCAAGTTAAATGCACATTTAGACGGCGCAAAGAAAAAGGAACGCAAGGCGGAGCTCCTTGCAACCTTTTTGCGCATGGTGGATTACGCAAACGAAAATGAAATAGACGCAATTTTGATTGCCGGAGATCTGTTTGATACCGGCAATCTCAGCGTTACCGCGAGGAAGGCTGTGACAGATGCGATCGTGAACGCACCGCAGACCCTCTTTTTTTATCTGCGCGGAAATCACGATGCCGACAGCTTTCTGTCCTCTTTAGAGGAGCTTCCGCCGAATCTGAAGCTGTTTTCGAAGGAGTGGATCACCTATCCGATCACGGATCACGTGACCGTGTCCGGTGTGGAACTTGACGAGACAAACAGTAATCTGATCTATGACACCCTGGTCCTCGCAAACGAGAAGATCAATATCGTGATGCTGCACGGTCAGGAGGCGGGCTACGAACAAAAGACCAGGCACAAGGCGGAGGTCATTGTTCCGAAAAACCTGAGAGGAAAGGGCATCGACTATCTCGCACTGGGACATATCCATACCCATCGCATGGAGCAACTGGACGCGCGCGGCGTATATTGCTATAGCGGTTGTCTGGAGGGACGCGGCTTCGACGAGTGCGGCGAAAAGGGGTTTGTGCTCCTCGAGATCGACGAGGAAAAGGATACCGTGGATCCGGTATTTATTCCTTTTGCGAAGCGGACACTTTACACGGTGCCGGTCGATGTGAGTGGTGCGGAAAACACCTCCGAGGCTATGGCCCTTGTGGAGGAACAGCTTAAGACAAAGCATTATCCGGCGGACAGCATGATCAAGCTGGTGCTCTCCGGCCGAATCCCCGTGACTGCGGAATTAGACACAGCGCTTGTATCAAGTCGCTTTGAGGATATGTATTATTACGTGAAGACCACGGATGAGACAAAGCCCGTGGTGGATTTTGAGAGCTTTCGTCACGAATCCTCCCTAAAGGGAGAGTTTGTGCGCTGCGTAATGCAGGCGGAGGATCTTTCCGATGAGATGAAGGCAGAAGTGATCCGATGCGGTATTTTTGCGTTATCCGGAGAGGAGATTGGAGTATGAAACTGATATCCGCATCAATTGAAAACTTCGGTCGCCTTTCCCACGAGACCGTGGACTTTTCGGAAGGACTGAATGTGCGGCTTGCGGAAAACGGACACGGCAAGACTACCCTGGCCGCCTTTTTGTGTGTTATGCTCTACGGCTTTGCCGGCGAGTCCAAGCGAAGCGACACGGAAAACGAGAGGAAGCGCTTTAAGCCCTGGCAGGGTGGTGTCTACGGCGGCGAGCTTACCTTTGAGGCAAAGGGGAAAACCTATATCGTGACAAGGATCTTCGGCGCTAAGGAGTCAGAGGATGATTTTTTGGTGCGAAGCGCGGTCACGGGTCTTCCGGTGGATGACTTTTCCAAGAATCTCGGCGAAGAGCTATTTGAGATCGATCGTGATTCCTTCCTTCGCACCGTGTTCATCTCGCAGAACGACTGCTTTACGGAGGCTACCGGGAGCATCAATGCGAAGCTCGGAAACCTTGCCATGGATACGGGAGATATCGATACCTTTGAGAGCGTGGAAAAGAAGCTGTCCGATCTGGAAAATGCGCTCTCCGCAAGAAGGAAGACCGGGCAGATCTATAAAAAGAAAAGAAAAAAGGAACAACTCATTGAAAATATTCGCAGAAAGGACGGCCTTATTAAATCCATAGAGGAGATGAAGGACCTTCGGGATGCGAAGCGCGACGAATGCGAGGCGGTCAAGAATCGTCAGGAGGAGGTCAAGGAACAGTTATCCAAGATCTCGGCAGACAAGGACAGACAGTCGGAGCGGGAACAGTACGGGATTCTGAAGGCGGAGATCGAAAAGAGAAGAAACGCGCTTCACAATGCGACCGCTGCTTTTCCGGGAGATGTACCCCCGGCAGAGGAGATCGATGCGCAGCTTTCTCTGGATGCGAGATTGGGAGAGCTTTGCGGCACACTGGAGCATCTTGCACCGAGCCGCGAGCAGGAGCGCATCTTCGGCGAAAACCTGACAACGGAACAGGAGATCGATGAATTCATCGCCTGCTATAATGAGAGAAATATGAAAAACGGCGGTCTTACCGCAAAGCGAACGACCTTGGAAACCCTTCAGAATGTTGTGCGAACCGAGGAGATGCAGCACGCGCAGAGAGAGCTTTCCAGAAAGCGGAGACAGGATGCGAAGGAACAGCTCGACAGGAGGCAGGCGGAGAAGGCTTCGAAGGGAAAACGGAAAAGTATCATCAAGCTGATCCTCGGTGTGATCTGTCTTGTACTGATCTTCCCCGCCATATCGCTGCTTGCGGACAGCGGGCTTTCCCGTTCCGTGCGCCTGGTGGCACAGACGGCTGTCGGCGTGATGCTCTTGCTTGTTGGACTTTACCTTGTCGTGAGCGGCATGGTACGTCTGCTGTCCCGCGAGGATGAGGAAATCTCATATCCGCAGGACGAGGATGATCCGATGAAGCTTACCGACAGCAGAAACCAGCTGGAGGCACTTCGAAGGGAATTTGACTCGGATGTCGGTTTTATCGACGAGACTGATGCAGCGGTCAAGGCATATTGCGAACGACTTTCCATCACCTACGATGAGCCGACCTTTCTCGGTACCATGCAGGAGTTAAAGAACAGCGCAAAGCTCTATGAGAAAAATCATGATCGTTACGAGCAGGCACGGGCAGAGCATGAAATGCTGGAGAACAGACAGCAGACCTTCTTTGACCGTTACCGTATGGAGCTTTCCGAGCGGCCTTCCGAACAACTCCTTGAAATAAGAGAGAAGCTTTCCGCGCTCACTACCTGCAGGCGCGAGCTCGAAGCGGCAGAGAGCAGGAAACAGGCCTTTTTGCGGGAGCGTAAGCTGACGGAGCAGCAGGAGGACGCCTTTCTATCGGAGAAACAGTCGTCCGGGTCCGTGGAAGCACTCTCGGAGCAGCTCGCCGCCCTTACCGATCAGCTGAGTGAGGGTCAGGATGCGCTCAGAGACTATACGGCCAGATTAAGCGACCTTTACGAGGAGCTTGACCGGATCGGTGAGGATGAGACGGCCTTAGAGGAAGTCACCGAGGATATCAGCCGGACGGAGCAAAGGCTCTCTGTGATCATACTCACAAAAAAGTACCTTCAGGAGGCAAAGGTCTCCTTTACCGAAAAATATATGCAGCCCATCATGGACGGATTCTCGGATTATTACGAGATACTCGCGGGATCGAAACCTGAGGATTATCGGATCGACGCGAACATGGCGGTCACCAAAAAGGAGGCCGGTCTTCCGCGGAATACCGGGTTTTTAAGTCAGGGGTACAGGGATCTCATCGCCATCTGCATGCGTATGGCGCTGGTATCTGCCATGTACGAGGACGAAAAACCGCCCCTCATTTTCGACGATCCATTCGTCAATTTGGATACCGAAAAAACAGAGTACGGAAGAAAGCTCCTTGCGCGGATCGCGAAGGACTACCAGATCATATATTTCACCTGCCATGAGAGCAGGGCTTTAAACTAAATCGGAGGAAACTATGATAGATCTCAGTTTATTGACGGCGTATCAGCCGGAGGAAGAAAAGGAACTGCCCGAGGTTAAGGGCAAAGGCTACGTGTTGCGCCACAAAAAGACCGGCGCGCGTGTGATGCTCATCGACAACGACGACGATAATAAGGTGTTTACTATCGGTTTTCGTACGCCGCCCGCGGATGATACGGGTGTGCCGCACATCACGGAGCACTCGGTGCTCTGCGGCTCGAAGGCTTTTCCGGTAAAGGACCCTTTCGTGGAGCTTGCCAAGGGATCCTTGAACACCTTCTTAAATGCCATGACATATCCGGACAAGACCGTATATCCGGTGGCCAGTCAGAACGACAAGGATTTTCACAATCTCATGCATGTGTATTTGGATGCGGTCTTTTATCCGAATATCTATGAGAAGACCGAGATCATGCAGCAGGAGGGCTGGCATTACGAGACGGACGAAAACGGGGATCTGTTTTACAACGGCGTTGTGTACAACGAGATGCGGGGCAGTTATTCCTCACCGGACAACCAGCTCTTTCGCTTGATCCAGGAGTCGCTTCTCCCGGACAGCTGCTATGCCTGTGATTCCGGCGGTGATCCGGAATGCATTCCCACGCTGACACAGGAGGCGTTTCTTGACTTCCACAGGAAATACTATCATCCGTCCAACAGCTACATCTACCTGTACGGCAACGTAGACTTTGAAAAGGAACTCGCATTCATTGACAGCGAGTATCTTTCGGCGTTTGATCATTTAAATGTCGACTCGGAGATCGGTCTGGTGCCGGGCTTTGACGCGCCTGCGCGCTTGGAGGATTTTTATTCCCTGGCCGAGGGAGATGACGAGGCGGATAACACCTATCTTTCTTATAATGTGATCGTGGGCACGAGCCTTGACAAAAACCTGATGATGGCCTTTACCGTGCTCTCTCAGGTGCTTTTGGAAATGCCGGGCGCACCGCTTGAAAAAGCACTGATCGATGCCGGGATCGGTAAGAATGTATACTCCTCCTTTGAGGACAGCATCAAGCAGCCTATGTTTTCCGTCATCGCGCAGAACGCGAATGCGGAGGATGAGGAACGCTTTGCGGGAGTGGTAGAGGATACCCTGCAAAGCCTTGCGGAAGGCGGCCTTTCCAAGCGTGCGCTGATGGCAACCATCAACCGCATGGAGTTTAAGCATAAGGAAAAGAACTTCGGTCGTTACCCCAAGGGCTTGATGTACGGCTTGGACGCCTTTAATACCTGGCTCTACGACGACGCGCATGCCTTGGATCTTTTCTCCATGAACGAGGTTTTTGACTTCTTGAAGGAAAAGGTAGAGACGGATTATTTTGAAAACCTGATCAGGAAATACATCCTGGATAACGACCACAAGTCCTACGTGGTGTTAAAGCCAAAGCGCGGATTGAACAAGATCGCCGACGCAAACATGAAGGAGGAGCTTGCTGCCTACAAGCACACCCTTTCCGAGGAGGAGCTTCTGCGGATCGGGAAGAATGCGGAGCACTTAAAGGAATATCAGAGCGAGCCGGACGCACCGGAGGCGCTGCTTACCATTCCGCTTCTTTCCATCGATGATATCGATAAACAGGCAAGAAAGCTCAACAATCAGGTGAGCGAGATCGAGCAGGTGAAGGTCGTAAGCCACGATATCTTTACCAACGGGATCTCCTATGTGAGCTTCAACTTTGACTTAAAGGATATTGACTGGCACGATTATGCCTACATCTCGTTGATCACGGATGTGCTGCGCTATGTGGATACGGAACACTATTCCTACAATGAGCTGAATTCCGAGATTGATTACTACACCGGAGGCATCGGCTTTTCCACCATTGTGACGGACAAACCGGATGGCAAGGATTATGTGTTCAACTTCATTGCTTCCTTCCGGGTTCTGCACGAGTACGTGGATAAGGCCTTTGAGCTGATGGAGGAGATCCTCTTTACCTCGAAGATCACGGATAAAAAACGTTTGAAGGAGATCATTGCCGAGGCACGTGAGGACTTAAAGAGCTCCATTTCCTCCGCGGGTCACACGACCGCCATGGGCAGGGCGCTTTCCTATATCGCGGAGTCCGGCGCCGTGCGTGAGCTGACGGAGGGCATTGAATACTATAACTTCCTTGCGGACCTTGACGATCACTTTGAGGAACGCTATGACACCTTGTGTACCGAGCTTGAAAAAGCCATCGGTGAGATCCTGCGTCGCGGCAGCTTGACGGTAAACTACACGGATGATGCGGAGCCGTCGGTATATATTGAAAAGGGTATCACGGAGCTGTCGAAAAAACTCTCCACAAGACTCAGCTTTGACAAAGAAGCGGACATTCCGGTGGAGAAAAAGAACGAGGGCTTTAAGACTGCGAGCAAGGTGCAGTATGTGGCAACGGCCGGCAACTATCGGGAGGCGGGACTTGACTTTACCGGGAACCTCGATGTGCTGCAGACCATTTTCGCCTACGATTATCTGTGGATCAATGTGCGCGTGAAGGGCGGAGCCTACGGCTGTATGTGCGGCTTCCCGCGCTCCGGAAAGGCTTACTTTACTTCCTACCGCGATCCGAATCTGACCGAGACCTACGAGATCTACAAAAAAGCATATGACTATGTGAAGAATTTCGCGGCGGATGACCGCGATATGACGAAATACATTATCGGTGCCATCGCAAAGCTCGATGCACCGCTTACACCCTCGGCAGAAGGCTCGTTCTCCTTTGCGGCATACGAGCTCGGTGTGACGGAGGAGGATCTGCAACGGGAGCGCGACGAGGTTTTGTCTACAAGTGTAGACGATATCCGAAAGCTTGCACCCTACATTGAAGCAACACTTGCGCCGGGAACGCTCTGTGTGATCGGAGACGAAAGTAAGATTGCAGAGGCGAAGGATGCATTTGATATGATCAGGGAGATTAAATAGCTTATGGCATCATTGGATGAAATGATAAACAGCGCGCTCGGGGGTTCCGCGGGCGGACAGGGGGATAGCTTCAAGTCCGGCTTTGTCACGATCATCGGGCGGCCGAATGTGGGAAAGTCCACCCTCATGAACCATTTGATCGGGCAGAAGATCGCCATCACCAGCAGTAAGGCACAGACCACGAGAAACCGCATCCAGACCGTGTTTACGGACGAGGAAGCGCAGATCGTTTTCCTGGATACCCCGGGCATCAACAAGGCGAAGAATAAGCTCGGGAACTATATGGTAAATGTTGCGACCGGCACCCTTTCCGAGGTGGATGTGATCCTCTTTATCGTGGAGGCGAGCACCTTTGTGGGCGCGGGAGAGCGGCACATCATAGAGCTCCTTTCCAAGGTGAAAACGCCGGTCATCCTTGTGATCAACAAGATCGATACGGTAGAAAAGCAAGCGGTGGCGGAGGCCATCGATACCTATAAGGGCCTTTACGACTTTGCGGAGATCGTGCCGGTGTCCGCACTGCGGAGCAGAAATACCGATGAACTGATCACGGCCATCAAGAAGTATCTGCCCTACGGGCCCATGTTCTTTGATGCGGATACCGTGACGGATCAGCCGGAACGACAGATCGTGGCGGAGCTCATCCGCGAGCAGGCCCTGCGGATGCTTGACCAGGAGATCCCGCACGGCATAGCGGTGGTGATCGATCGGATGAAGCAGCGTGAGGAAGGCGGCCTTTACGATATCGATGCGACCATCGTGTGTGAGCGGGACAGCCACAAGGGAATCATCATCGGAAAGCAGGGTGCCATGCTGAAGAAGATCGGAACGAAGGCGCGGGAGTCCATTGAAAACCTTTTGGGAGAGCGAGTGAATCTGAAGCTCTGGGTGAAGGTAAAGAAGGACTGGAGAGACAGCGATACGCTGCTGAGAAACTTTGGATTTAGGGAAGAGTAGAACGTTACAACATGAGAGTATACGCTTCGCTCCCGGCAGGTATTTTTTGACCCGTTCTGAGTGGAGGAATAACAATTGATTAAACGGGTCACTCTCAAAAAACACCATGCCTCGCGCTACGCTTACTTTGGAGATGTATTATGATATGACGGAAGAAGTACTAAACGGAATCGTTCTTTATACTGCGGACCTTAAGGAATATGACAAGCGCCTGGTGGTACTGACAAAGGAGCGCGGAAAGATCACCGTGTTTGCAAACGGCGCTCGCCGCCCAAACAGCCCGCTCCGGGCGGCGAGCAGGAGCTTTACCATGGGGCGCTTCACTGTGTTTCCCGGCCGCGAGAGCTACACCTTGAAGAAGGCCGAGATCACGGAATACTTCGAGGCGATCGAGCAGGATGTGGAGAAGCTCTGCTACGCCTCCTATTTTTGTGAGCTGATGAGCTATTATACCCGGGAGGGAGACGCCTGCGTGAACCATTTGAACCTGTTGTATTTGGCAATGCAGGCTCTGATCAGGGAAAATCTTTCCTACGGCCTGATCCGAAATATCTACGAGCTCAAGCTGATGGACCTTGAAGGCGAGGCCCTGCATGCCTTTGACTGCGTGAAATGCGGGAGCAAAGATAAACTAACCTTCTTTTCCGAGGAGGCGGGGGGCTTTCTGTGTGAGACCTGCGGCGATAAACTGCAGGCAAACGTTAAAATGTCTAACACATTGGTCTATGCGGTCCGGTATATACTGGCAAAGCCTTTGCCCGAGCTCTTTTCATTTACGCTCTCGCCGGAGGCGGAAAGGGAGCTTTCACGGATCACGGAGCGGTTCGTACATAAATATGTGGATAAAGAATTTAAATCACTTGAAATATTGGGTGGTTTATTATAAAATCTATGAGTTTAAAAAAATAGTTCCCCGCACACCGGCGGGAGGAGCAGGAGGAAAACAACATGGAAAAAACAATGGACAAGATTGTGGCACTTGCCAAATCACGTGGCTTTATCTATCCGGGCTCGGAGATCTACGGTGGTCT
>CACZPL010000162.1 GCA_902783015.1 uncultured Lachnospiraceae bacterium | reverse complement strand
TAGAGACCCTCGTGGATGGCTTCCTGCTTGGGCATGGTCTGCGCATCCTGCACGGTGATGGCCTTTACCTCGCGCATGATACCCGCATCGTGCGGCGGTGTGATCTGCGCGCCGTCCTCCCAGTACACCTTGTAACCGTTATACTCTGCAGGATTATGGCTTGCCGTGATGTTGATGCCGGCCACACAGTTTAAGTAACGAACCGCAAAGGAGAGCTCGGGCGTGGGACGAAGGGCGTCAAACACATAAGCCTTGATGCCGTTTGCCGCAAGACACAGCGCTGCCACATCCGCAAACTCCGGAGAACATCTTCTGGAATCAAACGCGATCGCAACTCCCTTGTTTTGCTTGCGGCGATGAATGATATAGTTCGCCAGACCCTGGGTTGCCTTTGCCACAACGTAGTTGTTCATGCGGTTGATACCCGCACCGATGATCCCCCTGAGGCCCGCCGTGCCGAATTCAAGATCGGCATAAAAACGTTCCTTGATCTCCTTATCATCACCCTTGATCGCAAGCAGTTCCTTTCTTGTCTCCTCCGAAAAGAACGGGTTTGTGATCCACTCCTCGTAAATCTTCATGTAATCCATGATGATGCTCCTCCTAATCTATCCTCAATATCTATATCATCAATCTGCCTTATCCGAGCTGCCCACCTTCGTGAGCGCCGGATAATTCAGCTTCATATCCTCTCCGTTATCAATCGCAGTGATCGAATACGTCTTTATAAAATAGCCGGATTTGTAAAGCGTGATGGTATGCACGCCCACCACCTTTGTCACGGACACCGGTGATTCCCCGGCGTAGTCTCCGTCCACGTAGACTCCGACACCCTCCGGCGTCAGGATGGTCATCTTGTTATCCGTCACCTTGCCCTCATTTTCCATCTTCTCGGTGGTTGTACCCGGGCCGGTGGTGGTTCCGCCGCTTCCCGTGGTGGCATCGGTGGAAGTTGCCTTTTCGGTGGTCTTTTCCTCGGTGGTCGATTCCGTGGTACTCTCTGTAGTCTCCGAGGCCTGCAGATGAATGGTCTTTACGGATGAGGGCTTATCGATCTGAAAACGCCCCTTCGCCGTCTTGTAGCCCTTGGCTGTCACCGTAAACGTGTAGGTGCCGTACACGGCCGTGAAGGTTCCCGCGGTAAGCTCCTTGTCGCCCACCATGATCTTCACGCCTTTCGCATCCGACGGCTGCACCTTGAAGGCCACCGTGCCGTCCGGCACCGCGATATTGCTCAAGTCCACCACGTTCTCCTTGTCGCGGACCACGTGTACCTTCTTGGAATCGGAATAGCCGTTCTTGTTGATGCGAAGTGTATAATCGCCTTCACCCACAGCTACCAGCATGTCACTGGTCACAGGCACGATCACGTCGTAACCGATCTCCACCATGCCTCCGATGTAGGTATCCTGGTTTAAGAGTCGTACATAACCGTGACCCTTTGTGAGTATCACGGACATCAGCTTGCCGTTTAAGATGGAGAGCGTTACCTCATCCTCGGTGCTGATCTCGTCGATCTGCATGGACTTGTCACCCTCGTAAGCGGAAGCGCTTTCCCAGAGCTGTGCCGAAGAACCGCTGTAGATCGCCTTCTTCTCAACCGGGTCGATACTGAATTTCTTTTGTCCCGTGATCACCACGGTGTCGTCGTTGACCGCAACCGTGATCAGCTTCTTGGTGTCAGCATAATAAGTGACGTCACACACGGTCCCGCAGGAAAGCAATGCCTTCGTGATGTCCTTGCCGTACTTATCCTGCAACGTCACGCCGCCGTGATAGCCGAGGATGTATGTCTCTCCGGTTTTGGAATCGATAAAGCCCATGACATCGCCGGTGTCATCCTTAAAGGAGAGCACCCCGGTCAGGCTCCGTTCCTCGTGCGCGATCTTATTTTCCTCCGTGTCGGAATACACCTGCACACTGCCGGTATCCTTTTCTCCGATACAGCCTGCAAACAAACAGAGAATGCAAAGCAGGGCGCCGATCACGAATATGCGCTTTTCCCTAAAATAACTCATATATTTTACCCTATTTTGCAACAAATGTGAAGCGAAATCTTCTAATGTAAAACTCCCATTTCGGAGATGAGCTTTGTAAGTCCCTCCCGCGTATTGATCTCCGGCCGATCCAAAACCTTGTTCAATAACGCATCCAGGGT
>CACZPL010000161.1 GCA_902783015.1 uncultured Lachnospiraceae bacterium | reverse complement strand
TCATCCTCCACTTCCTTGCCGAGGATCTTTCCCAGGGCGGTGTAGGCGTCCATGAGGTCGATGGTAAAGAAGTCCTCGCCCATGCCGGCATCGATGCTGTCCTTTACGCGGGAAAGGGCATTTTTTGTTTCTGTTAATAAGGAGAGATGTCTGGCATTTGTGATGTAGATCTGGTCGTTTGTATTGATGCTGCCGGAGAAAAACATGCGTCTTATGGCAGCTGCGAGTTCTTCGGATCCGGTGCCCATCAGGGCCGATATTTCTATGATCTCCGTGTCTATTTTTTCACTTATCAACAACTTATCCACAACGATTTTGCGATCATTTTTGTTTATCAACGTGATCACTTTTTTGCCTTTCAGGCGCTCCATCAGGGTCAGATCATGCTCCGAAAGAGGCTCGCTTCCGTCCACGATATAGAGCACTAAATTTGCTTCATTTATTGTGGAAAGGGCCTTTTCGACTCCTATACGCTCCACGATGTCATCCGTGGCTCTGATACCGGCGGTATCCACGAGATTTAGCGATATTCCACCTATATTTATCCATTCCTCCAGGGTGTCTCTGGTGGTTCCGGCCACCTCTGTCACTATGGCGCGTTCCTCACCCATGAGCATGTTCAGGACGGAGGACTTTCCCACATTTGGCCGACCAATGATAATGGTACGTATTCCCTCCTTTAGGAGCCTTCCGTCGCTACCGGTAGACAGTAATCTGTCTACTGTTGTCAACAAGTTATCCACTACGTTAGACAAGCTCTGTGGATAGTCTTCCAAGCTGTAATTTTCCGGGTCATCCAAGGCGGATTCGATGTAGGCAGTCTCGTGGAGAAGCTGATCTCGCATGGACGACAGGGTGTTTGAAAAGGCACCGGAGAGCTGTCTTAGGGAAGCGGAGGCCGCATCTTTATTTTTTGCATGGATCAGGTCCATCACGGATTCCGCCTGGGAAAGATCCAGTCTTCCGCCCAAGAAGGCACGCTTTGTAAACTCACCCGGATCCGCGGGGCGAACACCGAGGGAGACCAAAAGCTCAAAGATGCTCTTAAGTACGGTGATGCCGCCGTGGCAGTCGAGCTCTACCACATCCTCCGTGGTATAGCTGTGAGGAGCGCGCATGAGGAGCGCGATGGCCTCGTCATAGGTTTTATCATCATAGGTGATATGCCCGAAGCAGGCATGAAAAGAATCCATCTTGGTGAGTGACTTCGACGGATTTTTGGGTTTGAATATTTTATTTGCCGTTTCGATCGCTTTTTCTCCGCTGATCCTGATGATTCCAATACCGGAATCGGTCAGCCCCGTAGCGATCGCAGCGATGGTATCCTGCATGACACACCTCTATGCTTTTCTGTATTGTTCCTTCATTCTCTTGATCCGTTTCATCTTGTTATTGATCCGGGTCTCGTTTTTATCCGACAGCTTGAAAAATGCGGTGGTCAACTCGTCCGTATAGTCTCCCCAGATCAGGAGGGACTGGCAGAGATAATAAAGAATCGTATTGGAAGAGATCTCGTCCATCTCGAAGTATTCGAGAGCGTCGTTTACCAGAGTCATGATATGCACATCCTCCTGGAATACGGCTTGCTTTAAGTCTCCCAAGGTTTTGATCCCGAGGATCTTTAACTGCGGCAGGTACTCCTCCGAGGAGGTCTCAATCTGTTCCGCACCCGAGACCAAAATGGCTTTTTCTATCAGATCCTTCCAGGCGGCACTGTGACGTGTGAATTCGCGGAGGGTGTTTACATCCAGCAGCAGTTCATCGGCAGTGTCGTGTCTGATCCTGTTTCTGACGTCCTCTACGTAGAGAACGATGTTCTTTCTGATATTGATAAAGGATTCGTCCGCGATTTCCAGCAGACCGGCAATTCTCGAAAATTCTCTGCGGATATGGTAGGGTACACCGAATTCGCTCTTATAGCCGAGGTCGTGCTCAATCTCCGCCCATGTGTGCTGGAGTACGGAACGGATCTGGATCTCGAAGGGGATGCGAAGGAGATCTTCGTTTAAAGATTCCTCCGGAAGCAGTGTGCAAACATAGTGAAGCGAAAGGTATCCGAAGGTCGTCGGAGCAAGCATCTTTCTCTTATCTATGGAGTTTTCCCTGTTGATCTCAAACAGATCCTCCACGACCTTTGCCGCGTAGTTGACCTGATCCGAAAAATAGCAGATGATACGGAAGCCGACTACGTCAGTCATATCCGTGATTGTTGCGTATTTATTGGATTTGCGGTGAATCTTTTCCGCTACGGAATCGCGCTCCTTGATCCTGTGCGCGATCTGCATGACACCGATCTTCGCCTCCTTCATTGCTTGCGTGAGCTTTTGGTGTACAACTTTTTCGAGTTTTTTGTATAACGATGCGTTTTCATCGTATTCGGTTAAGCAGATATTATCCATTTTTATTCCCCTGAAAAAAAATACCCCGATCATCGATTGGGGCCATACTGGAACCGAAGGGACTCGAACCCTCGACTTCTTCGTTGCGAACGAAGCGCTCTCCCAGCTGAGCTACGATCCCGCTGAATTTGATTTTACACTTTTTTTTTTGAAATGACAACTCTTTTCGCAAATCGGTTGAAAAAGGAGGTATGAGTGAGGTACAATAGGAGCCATGAAAAAGCTGATCGATTATATCAATCAAATAACGGGAAATGAACCGGCTGACGAACTGATCCGCCGGTTTGAAGATTATTACGAGATGCTGGTGGAAAAGAACAAGGTTATGAACCTGACGGCGATCACGGAAAAGGATGAGGTGATCTTAAAGCACTTTATCGACAGCCTTGCCATCGCCGAGGTGTATCCCGGGATCAAGCAGAAAAAGCTGAAGGTTCTCGATCTCGGTACAGGTGCCGGATTTCCGGGTATTCCGCTGAAGCTTGTTTTCCCGCAGCTTGATATGACCCTGTTTGATTCCTTAAACAAGCGTATTCTTTTCCTGCAGGATGTGATCGGTGCGCTTGATCTGAAGGACTGTATTGCCGTGCACGGTCGCGCGGAGGAGGCTGCAAGAAAAAAGGAGATGCGGGAGCAGTATGATCTGGTTGTCTCCCGTGCCGTCGCAGCGCTCCCTGTTCTTGCCGAGTATTGTATTCCCTTTGTGAAGCCGGGCGGGTACTTCATTTCTTATAAGACGGCAGATGTGAACGAGGAGCTTTCATCGGCAAAGCATGCCTTCGAGGTGCTCGGCGGTCGCGCGGAACGTGTGGAAAAGCTTGTGCTGCCCGGATCGGATATCGGCAGAAGCTTTGTGATCGTGAAAAAAGAAAAGCCGACGGGAAAGGCATACCCGCGCAAAGCGGGAACAGCCGGCCGTCAGCCGTTGTGATCTTCTGTTTTTGTCTTGAGATATTCATCAAAATCGAGCATTACATCTCTGATAAGCGCTGCCCGTTCCGGTGTTCCTGCATCAACCATGGAAACGCTTTCCTTCAGAGAAACCTTTTGATTCTGTTTTCCAAACAGAAAATAATCGGAAGAAGTGTCCAGAACAGCACAGATTTGTTTCAGGTTTTCTGCGTATAAACCTTGGTTTCCGCGCTCAATTCTGCTGATGGAATTTAAGGATAGCCCAACGGAACCGGCCATCTCCTCTTGACGTAATCCTTTTTCTTTTCTGACTTTTTGAATCCGCGAACCTATTTTTTTTCGAGTTGCAAGATCTTTATCTTTAGTTTTCATATGTAGAACCTCCCATTACCAGCCCATTGTACCAAACCAACAAAAAAAGTGAAGAACATGAGACGGTAAATTACCGTGCTATGGTGAATTCTACATACTATATTTTTTTATCGTTCTATGTGTAATCACAATCCTCATAATACAAAAATTATCAGGTCATATTCATTTTTTTGCCGTTCGCGCTCAGGTGGTTTCAAATGATAGATCGTTTTGATAGAATAGACGCAACAACATGGTTGATGACGGATTTTGACCGACAGTTTCGTATTGGCAATTTCAAGATGCACACGCAGGATGCGTTCTGTGCAGGCCGGGGGTTTGTGCATCTGATTTCTTAATAACTCACGGTCATAGACAAAAGAGGGGAAACGGCAGTCTGTCATCAACATATGTTGTATGGGAGAAACAGTATGAAGAAAAAGAATATGGGGGGACGGAAAGTATGCAATTTGCCATTTGTATTGACGATGAAGTGTTCAAAAAGAAACTGGTGAGGCTACTACGGGAATTTTTTTCATTGCAAAGAATACAATGTCCGGAAATAATTGAGCTTTCTTCCGCAGAAGAGATGCTTTGTACGAAGCAGATCTTTGATATTTTGTTCCTGGATACTAGAATGACAAAGGAGAATGCGCGATGCTTGGGCAGAAAGATACGGGAGAAAAACGAGAATGTTCTTCTGTTTATGGTGATTTCTCATGAGGAGGAATTGGCAGATTGCATGGATGATATCCTGGATCTTCATGTATTTCGAATATTGTCTAAGATATTAGACAAATCGCATCTTTTTATTAGTTTGAGAGAGGCACTCTCTTTTTTCTATACTCTTACGCATAAGTTGGAAATCCGGACAAAAGAGACATCCTATACTGTTTGTTCAGATGATATTATCATGGTTTCGGTGGTGAATCGAGATCTCTCGGTTCAGACTGTGCGTGGTACTTATGTTCCTGTCCAGCCGTTTCATTGTTGGTTAGAACAACTTGATGAGGTATACTTCTTTTTGTCACACAGAAGTTGTCTGATTAACATGAATTATGTTTCCGGGTACACGAAAGATACTATCTATCTTTGTGATAACAAATATAAGGCGTACCTGACTGTGCGTAAATATGCGCAATTCAGGCACGCCTATGAGCGATTTCTTTTTAGTTTGGGAAAAACATCGCGCGATCGTGGGGTTATTGCTTCGCGGTAAGGTACACCATGAGCACGGAGATATCCGCGGGGGAAACCCCGCTGATGCGGCTCGCCTGACCGATGGAGGTCGGGCGGATCGCGGAAAGCTTTTGCCGCGCCTCCTTTCGCAGATTGGAGACATCCTCATAGTCAATGTCTGCGGGGATCAGTCTCTTTTCCAGTTTTTTAAAGTGTGCCACCTGCTGCATTTGGCGGTCGATATAGCCCTCGTATTTGATACAGATATCGATCTGTTCCGTGATCTCGGACAGTCGTTTTATCAGCCACGGATCGATGTTTTCGCAGGCAGAAGCATCGGCGTCGCTGCGAAGCCAGGCCGGGCGCTCATCATCGATTGACTCGATCGCGGCATAGTCTAACTCCGGACGGCGAATCAGATCCGCAAGGGATACGCCGGTCTTTAAGGGTGTGCTCTCATGCGCGCTCAAAAAGTCCTGTATTCTTTGGTTTGCTCCCACGATGGTCTCGTTCAATCTGGAGACTTCAGCTTGTATCACATCGCGCTTAGCGCAAAAATGTGCATACCGCGCGTCATCGATCAGTCCGATCTCGTGTCCGATCTCGGTGAGTCGAAGGTCTGCATTGTCCTGGCGAAGCAGCAGACGGTATTCCGCGCGTGAGGTCATCATGCGGTAGGGCTCCTGTGTCTGCTTTGTCACGAGGTCGTCGATCAGGACACCGATATAGCCCTCGGAGCGATCCAGGATTACGGGGTCCTTTCCCGCAAGCTTTCTTGCGGCATTGATGCCGGCCATTAAACCCTGGGCGCCGGCTTCCTCGTAGCCCGAGCTGCCGTTGATCTGTCCGGCCGCAAACAGCCCGTCAAAGTTTTTAAACTCCAGGCTTGCGGACAGGTTGGTCGCGTCGATACAGTCATATTCGATGGCGTAGGCATTGCGCACGATCTTGACGTGCTCAAGTCCCGCCACGGTGCGGATCATGGCGTACTGGACATCCTCCGGCATGGAGGAGCTCATTCCGCCCATGTACATCTCGTTTGTAAACTCGCCCTCCGGTTCAATGAAGAGCTGGTGTCTGTCCTTGTCCGGGAACTTCATGACCTTGTCCTCGATGGACGGACAATAGCGCGGACCGGTGCCGCTGATAAAGCCGGAGAAAAGCGGAGAACGGTCAATGTTCTCACGGATGATCCGGTGTGTTTCTTCGTTTGTATAGGTCAGATAGCAGGAAATCTGCTCGCGGCTGATCGCCTCTCCCGTGTTGGTAAAGGAAAAGGGCACGATCTTCTCGTCGCCGAGCTGCTCCTCCATCTTGGAAAAATCGATACTCTTCTTGTCTAATCTGGCCGGAGTTCCGGTCTTAAAGCGGCGGATGAAGATGCCTGCCTCCGCCATGGAATCCGAGAGATGATTTGCGGCCATCAGTCCGTTGGGGCCGGTGTGATTCACCACGTCGCCGTAGATGCAGCGCGCCTTTAAGTAGGTTCCGGTGCAAAGAACGACAGCCCTTGCGAGATAGGTGGCGCCGGAAAAGGTTTTCACGCCGCGCACGATGTGATGCCCGTCCTCGGCCACGTCATATAGGAGCTCCGCAACCTCTGCCTGACGCAGGGTCAGCTTTTCTTCCCGCTGCAGGGTCAGGCGCATCTGCTTGGTGTATTCCACCTTGTCGGCCTGTGCGCGCAGGGAGTGCACCGCGGGCCCCTTCGAGATGTTTAACATCTTAGACTGGATATAGGTCTTGTCGATGTTCTTTCCCATCTCGCCGCCCAAGGCATCGATCTCGCGCACCAGGTGTCCCTTGGAGCTACCGCCGATATTCGGGTTGCAGGGCATCATGGCCACACTGTCCATGCTCACGGTAAAAAGGATGGTTTCGAAGCCGAGTCTGGCTGCGGCGAGTGCCGCTTCGCAGCCCGCATGGCCCGCGCCGACGACAACAATATCATATTCTTCCTGGATACATGCTTTTTCGCTCATGGTTTCTCCTAAGGGAATTTCCCTGAAAAACCCGCTTTGACTAATATGTTAGTCAAGCGGGTCTTCTAAAATCAGATCATCGGTATAAGAACTGTTCTTTGCGTGTCTTTTTTCCTGCCGTTTGATGCGAAGCTCATCCTGCCTCTTTCGGATGCCTTCCAGTCCGCGCTTATCGGTGGGTACAACTGTTTTTATGATAAAGATCTTATCGTCGCGCGTCTGTTTGAAGCGTATTTTTCCGGTCATCAGTCCGTGGTGCCAGCACTTGCCCACGCAGATGTAAGAGTTTCCGGTGTTGGCAAACCATTTGACCTTTTTAGAAACCTTTCTGCCGCAGCGGTAACAGTAAAGTGTCAGTACCTCCTTGTCGGCAACGGCCTCTTTCTTGTTGTTATACTCTCTCGTGATGTGCTCTAAATAATTCTTGTGGTAGGAAACAATCTCGTCGTCCTTTTCCTTCGGATTATGATACACATCGTAGCTGTAGCGATCCTGCAGATCCTTCGGCGCAAGCTGGGACAACACCAGACTGGTGTAGTAGGCATCGTTGACGGCCGAGTGGAAGGGTCGGTCCTTCGGGATGTACAGGTGATCCACAGCCTTTTCCAGTTTCACGATGGCTCCGTCCGCGTCCTCGATATCCGCATAGATCTGCTGGATATTGTAATATTTCAGCGGCGTGGGAAAGGGCTTCATGTAGTAGTAATCCATGTTGTTCTGCAGGTAGCTTAGATCCATGCTGCCCCATGAACAGAAGATGTAATCGTCCCCGCACCACTTTAAGAATTCGCGGCATACCATGTCGAAGGGCCTGCCCGAACGCAGCGTTTTTTCATCGTAGCTTAAGATCGCCTTGATGTGCGGCTGCAGCTTTTTGTACAACCTGGGTCTGACGATGCTGGAATAGGTATCTATGATGTTAAGTTTTTTATCGAGCTTGACTGCACCGATCTCGATGATCTCAAAGGGCATGCGCGGGTTCTCGTACTCGTTACCGCCGGAGCTTTGATTCCACTCGAGATCAAAAACAATGTATTCCATGTTTCGTTTGCGACTAGATTACTTCCTTCAGTGCCTTTAAGGAACTGCCGCTCTCTCCGTTTGTAGTTTCGTTTCTCTCTTCCAATGCCTTGCAGATGTCGTTTAAGATCTCGACAGTCTCAGCTTTGGAATCCGCATTCTCGCTTGCGATCTTTGCAAGGAGCTCCGCGATGTGTTCACTGCTGGTAAGCAGATTCGCAGTATTATCCTGCGATTTCTTTATGTTTGCCTTTGCAAGGAGCTTGTCCTGTTCGGAAAGCTCGTGCATCAGTGTGGCATTTTCTTCCTTCAGTTCAAGTAAGAGATCAAGCAATGCGGACATGCTCTGGTTTCTGGCAGTCTCCTCGCGTTTTGCTACGGAGTAGATGCCCTTTTCCACCTTGGTCAGCTCGTTGGTCTTGTCTATGCTGATGGAAGCGATGTCATCCACCTTGGCCAGGATCGCATCCACCATGAAGTAGGTGTCAACGATCACGATCAGAGATACCGGGATGATCACCTCTACCAGTGTCGGATACACGAGGATCAGATATAAGTCTACCAAAAGCGCTGCGATAAAGGCAACTGCGCTGATAGTCAGTGTGGAACCTGTCTTCTTTTTCATGTGATCACCTTTCCGGGTTTATACCCTTTTTTTGCGATACTCATTGTACCACCTTTTCTCTAATTAGTAAACCATCCAAAAATACTCTTTACTTTTTTTATCAAATCCGATAAAATATGGTTTGTTGACTGATGCAGACCGAGGAACCTATTTCTCTGCGCGGACAACGTGTTCTCGTAGCTCAGCTGGATAGAGCGACCGCCTCCTAAGCGGTAGGTCGGGTGTTCGAATCACCTCGGGAACGTTCGGGCAGCATAGGCTGCCTTTTTTGATTATTAATAGGAGGAGCCATTATGTATCTTGTATTCGATGTGGGCGGAACCTATATCAAGCATGCGTTGATGACGGCAGACGGCGAGATCATCCAAAAGGGAAAGACAAAAACACCGATTCAGCAGGATAAGACCGTGCAGGATTTTGTGAAGACCATTGCAGATGTGTATGAGGAAAAAAAGCAGTCGGAAAAGATTGAGGGAATCGCCATGGATCTGCCCGGGCGTATCGATTGCGAGCGCGGTTACGTTTATAACGGCGGTGCCATCAGCTACCTGAAAGATACAGCGCTCTCCGAGCTTATTTCCACGGCCTGTGATCAAGTTCCGGTGACACTGGAAAACGATGCGAAGGCTGCTGCCTTAGCCGAGGTCTGGAAAGGAAATGCGCAGGAAGCGAACAATGCGGTTGTGATCGCCCTCGGGACAGGTGTGGGCGGCGGTATCATTATCGACCGTAAGGTCTATCACGGAAAGGATATGATCGCCGGAGAGCTCTCCTACTTCCTGACGCATGTGGATAAGAATCGACTGGACAGCTACAGGTCGATCGAGGAGATCAATTCCGTATACGGCGCCTATGACGAGAGGAGCCCGATCTCTTCCACCTACGTTGCAACCAGCAGTCTCTGTTTCCGAGTTGCGGATAAAAAACATCTTCCGCCGGATTCGGTGTCGGGCGAAGATGTTTACCGTATGGCGGCCGAGGGAGATGCCGATGCGATCGAGGCGCTTGAGGATTTTTACTTTGAGGTTGCAAAGCTTGCCGTGACGGTCTATATGATCGTGAATCCGGATGTGATCCTGTTTGGCGGTGGGATCAGCGAGTAACCGAAATTCATGGAAGGCGTTCGGCAATATATCGATAAGCTTTGTCGGTTGTCCGAGATGTACCGAGGGATCCGGATCGACACCTGTAAATTCAGAAACGATTCCAACTTACTCGGAGCCTTGTACAATTATCTGCAGAGGATGCATATCGTCGAGTAGACGTATAAATTTGTCTAATTCTATAGACATGATGGGAGGTTAACATGATCATTACAAAAACTCATAAGCTTCCTGAGAATTTTCTCTGGGGCGCATCCACCAGCGCGTATCAGGTGGAGGGAGAAAACCTGACTCACGGGAAGGGACCGAGTGTGCAGGACACGAAGGAACTCCCGCCCGGAACCAGCGGGCTTGATGTGTGCGCGGATTTTTACAACCATTATAAAGAAGATATTGCTCTGATGGCGGAGATGGGATTTAAGACCTTTCGCTTTTCCGTGGCTTGGACCCGAATCCTTCCGCAGGGAACCGGAGAGGTTAACCCCGAGGGTATCAAATTTTACAGTGATGTGATTGACGAATGTATTAGACACAATATCGAGCCTCTTGTGACGATGTTCCATTTCGACCTGCCGGATGCTCTTGATAAGAAGGGCGGCTGGTCCCGACGTGAGAGCGTGGATGAGTTTGTTAACTTTGCGAGGATCCTGTTTGAAAATTACGGTGACCGTGTGAAGTACTGGCTGACCATCAACGAGCAGAACATGCTCACGCTGGTAGGCGAGGCGATCGGCACCGGAAATTACGCGGGTGTGGAAAACAAATATAAGAAGCTGTATCAGGATAATCATCACATGCTGCTTGCTCAGGCCAAGACCATGAAGCTCTGTCATGAGATGCTACCGAATGCAAAGATTGGTCCCGCGCCGAATATCTCGCTCATCTATCCGGCCTCCTGTAAGCCGAAGGATGTACTGGCTGCCCAGAATTTCAATGCGATCCGTAACTGGCTCTATCTCGATATGGCGGTGTTCGGTCGGTATAACAATCTTGTTTGGAAATTCCTGGAGGAGCATGATGCGATCCCGGAGATCCTTCCCGGTGATATGGAGATCATGGCGTCGGGGCACCCGGATTTTATCGCGTTTAATTATTACAACACTTCAACGGTTGCCTGGGATGACGGATTATCTCCGGAGGAGACTGCAAGAAAGGCCGATCAGCAGGCCGGCCAGAGTGAGCCCGGTGTTTTCTTAAGTGTCAGAAATGAGAATCTGACAACCACGGAATTCGGATGGGAGATCGATCCGGAGGGCTTTCGTGCCACCTTCCGTGAGATCTACAGTCGCTATCATCTTCCCATGATCGTGACCGAAAACGGCCTCGGTGCGTATGACAAGCTGACCGAGGACGGAAAGGTGCATGATCAGTACAGGATCGAGTATCTGAGAAAACATATTGAGCAGATCAAGCTTGCGGTTTCCGAGGGTTGTGAAGTGATGGGCTACTGCCCCTGGTCCGCGATCGATCTGGTTTCAACACACGAAGGAATTGTAAAGCGTTACGGATTCATCTATGTGAACAGGGATGAGTTTGATCTGAAGGATCTTGCAAGATATCGAAAGGATTCCTTCTACTGGTATCAAAAGGTCATAGAAACGAACGGAGAAGAATTATAGAGAATAAAAATAGCCGCTGATTTATCAGCGGCTGTTTTTTATATCCTTACAACGCCCTGTAACCAGATCTCTCCGCGGAATCGTCGTCCGACGGCGGGCTCTCCGGTGAGATCCGATTGGTTGATCGCGACGTTCATGGTCAGGTCGTTTGCCTCGATCAAAAGGTTGTAGATCTTTTCGTCCGTGAGCTGATTTGTCATTAGTTGGAAATCCAGGATATTTCCTACAACCAGATAATGATCGCATTCAATTCCGCACGGCATGAAGCTGGTATCCACGACAGTGAAGAGGTCTTCTGTCTGCATGCGGTTGTTGATGGAGGTGTAGGTGTCCATCTCGTCCAAGGTCAGGCTTTCAATCGCTTCCGTGTTGCCCTCCCGCGCTTCCGCTAACAGATTGTAGCGGCGCTTTCGGCCTTCGGATTCCTTTTGCTTTTGCGATTTATTATTTCCCGTACCGAGCAGGATGGCACCCTCCGTACAGAGGCCGGAGAATTTAACTTGGGTCAGATGACGGTTGGAATAGTTCAGCCATTTTGATTTCGCGTAATCCGCGATGTTGATCACGTAAAAGATGATCGTCATACCCAGGCGGTAATCCTCACATACACCTGCGTAGCTTTCCTTGTCGGTCTGCTTTTCTATCTGTATGTTCTCAAACTCAAGAAAGTGATCGCCCTTTAAATAAGGAAAGTAATGTTCGATCGAGCATGACCCGGATGCTTCTACTTCTCCCACCAAGGCGAAGCCGAGGTTTTTGTCGAAGTCTTTTTCGAATTGAAGCAATGAGGTGTCAACGCTGACTGTCGTCACAATTTTGCGGGACGGGGCAGACAAACAAGACCTGTAAACAGACTCTAACTGTTTACGGTTTTTGTATTTCGTTAATCCGATTGTGCGTAAATATGAATGCACGTTATGCCTCCTTGTATCCCTGTGATGTTTTATGTTGTTTTGTGTTGTTTTGTGATGATTATGTCGTTACTAATGTTTCACGTAAAACATCCTGTGTCTTTTTCGATGTTTTGTTTTTTATCTTGTTTTGTTGTTTGTTGTTTGTTGTTTGTTGTTTGTTGTTTGTTGTTTGTTGTTTGGGTTATACCGGTACCGGTTTCCCATTATAGTATCTGCCTTTCTGCATTATGTAAACCGATTTATTGGTTTGAATTATGTGTAACTCATTATAAATCGCTTTGATTTACGTGCCGTTATTCGCCGAGTTTTGTTTTACCGCCCATGTAGGGTTGCAGGACTGTCGGGATATTTACGGTGCCGTCGGCATTGAGGTTGTTCTCCAGGAAGGCGATCAGCATACGCGGCGGAGCCACTACCGTGTTGTTCAAGGTGTGGGCAAAGTACTTGTTTCCGTCAGAACCTTTTACGCGGATGCGAAGTCTTCTTGCCTGTGCATCTCCTAAGTTGGAGCAGCTGCCGACTTCAAAATATTTCTTTTGTCTCGGTGACCAGGCTTCGACATCGTAGCTCTTTACCTTCAGATCTGCGAGATCACCGGAGCAGCACTCGATGGTACGCACCGGAATGTCCATGGAACGGAACAGATCCACGGTGTTTCTCCAGAGCTTGTGGAACCAGTCCATGGATTCCTCCGGCTTACATACAACGATCATTTCCTGCTTTTCGAATTGATGGATACGGTACAGACCGCGCTCCTCGATGCCGTGTGCACCCTTTTCCTTACGGAAGCAGGGAGAATAGCTGGTCAGTGTCTGCGGGAGAGTTTCCTCCGAAAGCATGGTATCGATGAATTTTCCGATCATGGAGTGTTCGCTGGTACCGATCAGATAGAGATCCTCTCCCTCGATCTTGTACATCATGGCATCCATTTCGGCAAAGCTCATAACGCCGTCCACAACGTTTCCGCGGATCATGAAAGGCGGCACACAGTAGATAAAGCCGCGATCGATCATAAAATCTCTTGCGTAAGAAATGATCGCGGAGTGAAGTCTTGCGATGTCACCCATTAAATAATAGAAGCCGTTTCCTGCCACCTTACGTGCGCTGTCAAGATCCAGACCGGATAAACGCTCCATGATGTCCGTGTGGTACGGTACTTCAAATTCAGGGACCACAGGCTCGCCAAATCTCTCAAGTTCCACATTTTCCGAATCATCTTTTCCGATGGGAACATCGTCTGCGATGATGTTCGGAATGGTCAGCATGATCTTCTTTAACTTCTCTCTCACTTCGGGCTCTTTAGCCTCGAGCTCGGAGAGACGGGCTGCATTTTTTGCAACCTCCTGTTTTACGACCTCGGCCTCATCTTTTTTACCCTGTGCCATCAGTGCACCGATCTGTTTTGCAATCTGGTTTTTCTTTGCGCGAAGGTCATCTGCCTCCTGCTGGATCGTACGAGCTTCCGCGTCTAAAGCGATTGCTTCATCCACGAGGGGAAGCTTATCATCCTGAAATTTCTTCTTTATATTTTCTTTTACAATATCGGGATTCTCTCTTACAAATTTAATGTCTAACATGATTTGGCTCCTTTTAATAGTATAAGTGTTGCGTGGTCATAAACACGCAGATCATTCTATGTTCGCAAAGATGTCTTCTTCGTTGGCAATGTCCTGGATCTCTTCTTCTACGGTCTTGGCCTCATTCAGGGCTTGTTTTTCCTCTTCCGATAACGGGATGAAGGATTCGCCCTTTATGATCTCCTTTGCATAGGTGTAACAGCCGTCCCGCGAGTGCATGGAGTTTAACACGACACCGGAATTGCTTTGGTCAAGAAGAGCGATCACGAAGGAAAGCTTTCCTGCCACATCATCAAAAGCGTCGTATTTGACTAACGAGTACTTGCAGATACAACTCTCCAAATGTTTGGATATTCTTTTAAAGTCTCTGTTAAGTCGGCGCTCGTTGTACTTGACCGCGTCCATTTCCTTGAATCTGGTAAGGATGACTTTTTCCAAATCCTTGCCTTTTTTCCCGCTCATAAGCGCGCTGTATTTTCGGCTGATGATGTTCATCTTGTGTATGATGTAGAACAGCAGGATGATCAGAATGAAGACAGCCGCGACAAGGATCCGGATCACGGTGTATGGATCCATACCGAGTATTTTTTCTTCCATGTTAAGCCGCTCCTTATCTGTTCCCGGCAAAGAGAAGCTGGGTAATGCGGTCCAAATCATCCTGGGAATAATACTCGATCTCGATCTTTCCCTTATCCGCGCTCTTGGCCTTGATGGTGGCCTTCGTGCCGAGGGTGTTCTTCAGTCGCTCCTCGATATCTTTATATAGGAAGGAATAGCTGTCCTCTTCCTGCGAGGTTGCTTTTTTTACACGCCCCGAAAGCAGTCTCTTGACATAGCTTTCTGTCTCGCGTACGGAAAGCTTTTTGTCGAAGATGTATTCCGCGGTCTCGTATTGGAGATCGGGATCCGTGATGGTGATCAGCGCACGTACATGTCCGGTAGACAGCATGTCGTCGATCAGCATTTGCTGGACCTTGTCCGAAAGCTTCAGAAGACGAAGGGAGTTTGTTACCGTGGTCCGGCTCTTGGACACACGTTCCGCAACCTCGTCCTGCTTCAGGTTGAATTCCTTGATCAGGCGGTCGTAGGCTAAGGCTTCTTCGATCGGGTTTAAGTCTTCGCGCTGGATGTTTTCAATCAGAGCGATCTCTACTACCTGCTGGTCGTCATAATCCTTGATCACGACCGGAACCTCGGTCAGGCCTGCGATCCTTGCCGCGCGCCAACGTCGCTCTCCTGCGATCAGCTCATAATAGCCCTTGCGTTTTACCACCACCAGTGGCTGAATTATGCCGAACTGTTTGATGGAATCCGCAAGCTCTGCCAGTGCATCCTCGTCAAAGTTCTTTCTCGGCTGACTCTTGTTAGGTTCGATCTGGCTGATCTTTAAGGTGCGCTCCACCTCTTTTGTTATGGTTTTGACCTCCGGTTTTTCTCCGGGGGTTGTCTTTTTTGCGGCTTTTTTGGAGACCGCTTCTTCATCTGTGGGAATCAGACTTCCTAAGCCTTTTCCCAATCCGCCTTTTCTGGCTGCCATGGCTTCCTCCTTCGGTTTCTTCTCTAATCTATTTACAGACCGGCATAAAGCTTGTTTGAGATCACCTCGTCCGCAAGCTTGCGGTATCCTTCTGCGCCGGCGGATCTGCTGTCGTACAGATTGATCGGCAGACCGAAGCTCGGGGCTTCTGCCAGACGCACGTTTCTTGGAATGACGGTCTTATATATGAATTGATCCAGATTGTTTTTGACGTTGTTGACGACATCCTGAGAAAGGTTTGTCCTCGCGTCGTACATGGTAAATACGACACCTTCGATCTCCAACGCCCGGTTCAACTTTTTACGAATCAGATTAATGGTATGGATGAGCTGTGACAGTCCGTCTAAAGCAAAGAATTCGCATTGGATCGGAACCAGCACCGTGTCGGCCGCGGTCATGGAATTGACGGTAAGCAGGCCGAGGGCGGGCGGACAGTCTATAATAATGAAGTCGTATTGCTTTTTTACACCCTTCAACAGTTTCTTTAAGATATGCTGCGGGTCCTCTGCATCGATCATCAGCTCGACTTCCGCGCCGGCAAGCTCCCGGTTCGCGGGCGCTATGGAAAGATCCATTTTTCGCTCGAAGGGATTGGTGATGATGCACTCTCCGAGATTGATCTCGTCACACATGGCCTGGTAGATGGTTTTGTCTAACCGGTTTTTGTCTATGCCGAGGCCGCTGGTCAGGTTGCCCTGCGGATCCATGTCAACAGCAAGGACTTTTTTGCCTTTTTCTGCAAGGCAGGCAGCCAGATTGATGGATGTGGTTGTCTTTCCGACGCCGCCTTTCTGGTTGGCGACGGCAATGATTCTGCCCATGGGAATGCTTTGCCTCCTATTTATAGGTTTACATACGTAGAAGTATTATATCACTAATGCTAAAACGATGCTATATCAAAATGTATGGGGATAATCGCTGACTGGTACAATATATAGATTTTGGCCTTGTATCATTCCTCTGCGCGAAGTGAGAGTGTAAAAGGCGAAGCTCGGGATGGTTTTAATGCTGCTTTCCCCTGTGGTACGTGGCGTTTTTCCTCCTTTTACGTTGCCTTTGCTTACGGACGCAGACGAATACAAGTGTTTTTTGCTCCGGAATGATTTTGTTTGTTTCATGTGAAACCTTTTGCTTGTGATGCTTTACGTACTTTTGATTCTTTGGAAGGCTTGCTTTCCTTTTGCTGCTCTGCTCTTTCCTTCTACTTGTTTTTGTTTTGCTCTTTCTTTCTTTGAGCTGTCTTTCTTCGCGCCTTTCTTGCTTTTGCCTTTCTTGCTTTTGCCTTCTCTTGGTTTTGCTCGCTTTGGATTCTTGTTCGCTTTTGCTTTGGCTTGTTTGTGGTTCCGGTTTGGTTTTGGTTCTTTATAATTCGATTCTCTGGAATTGCATTTCAGGCTTCCACTTTTGCGCTGACTATTCTGCCTCAAGCGTTGTGCTACTTTATGCTGGTTTTTTAAAAAGGTATTTATCGTTTTCAAAAACCAGTACTTGCTTTTTGGCGTATTTGTTTCACGTGAAACAATTCTACTGAAACAGATTTGCGTTTTGCTGTAATTGGACTATGAATTATTTGATGTTGTGATTTGCTATACGAGCTTTTGCACATTCCATAATCTGGTTTTAATATCTGCGAGATTGCAGTGATTGATTATTTCACATAATAATCCGGAATACAATTGATGAATGTTCTCTGATTACACTTGAAAAAAACAAATAAGAGAATTTGATTAACAGCCATAGAGTTTTGAAGTGAAGAAAATGGTTATCCAGGGTTCACTGTTTCACGTGAAACATGGAAATGAAAGTACGAAAGCGAAAAAAGAGAGCGACCATCGTTTGCGTTTCACGTGAAACATGCCAATTTATCAACAAATTGTGGATAAGTGCGTGGATAAACAACGCGGACATAACACGACTTATCCACATTATCCACAAATGTGCGTGGATAAAGATCAACATCTTGTGCCTAAGAGCAAAGACCCACAAAATTTAGATATTCATGCAGTATACAGACAAAACCGCTGTGATATCAAAGATCCGGAAATAACAACAATAAAAAACAGCCACCGGATATGAAACTTTGCATTATCCGTCAGCTGTTTTTGATCATTAATAGTATTGCGGAGGATCCTGATCATCAATGCCGGGAATCGGTTCCTCAGAGAGAATGATCACAGGCGCGTTTTTTGCCTTTTTCTTCATCTGTATTATCTGAATGATTCCGCAGATGATAAGTATGATCATCGAACCGAAATAGATACGTGTTTTCTTGTTGTAGCGAAGCTTTGCGGGAAGCTTATAAGAGGTCTTTGATACAGAAGAGGTATAGCCCTGATTGTTGTAGCTCCCCAGACGAATGTGTTCCGGAAAGTCTGCATCGCTTTTTAAAAAGTAGGTATATTGTTTTGTCCGGCCGCCGTCATCCCAGGTTGCATCCATGTTATACCATCGCCCGTCGAGCTCGACCATATTCCACATATGATTGTTGTCGGTTCCGTTTCCCGGACCGCCGTAGCCGGTGATCACGCGTGTCGGGATTCCGGCCTCGTTCAAGATTGCGTAGGCTGCCAGACTGTAACCCGTGCAGACCATCACACCGTCGCGAAAGCCTTCGATGTCCGTGTGGTTGCCTTTTTCTTTCAAGGGATCGTACTCGAAGTTTTCCAAGAGATAGTCGTGTACGTTGAGTACGGTATCAAAATCTGTTTCACCGCGGAGTGTTTCGGACAATTCGGCAATTTTGTCGAAGTGTGTGTTCATTTCCTTTGCGGAGTACGGAAAGATGATTGTCATCTTCAGGGTATTGTGTCTGTAGGAAAAATAGATGGAGCTGACATAGTAGCCCAGATAGCAGCCGCTGATCATGGGTGATTCGGGCATATAGTGTTCCATGTATTCTTCGTAGGAAAAATCCATGATGGAATCCACCAGAGAACGGCTTGCGATCGTGTAGTTTTTCACACCTTCGTGTGCGTAGATCTGTTTGGATAAGTATTCGTAGAAGTCGTCCATGGTTGAGATCGTCGGATACTCGGAGGCGAAGGTACGGTTAGGAAGAGAAAGACAGCCAAAGAATACCATAACAACCGTGAGAACAGAGAGAAGTATGATTTTTCTTTTTCCGGAAATCGACATGCGTTCTTCCTCCTGTTCCAACATTAAAATGTGACCATGTTTCTTGCCGCAAGCTCGCGCAGAAACCGCGGCAGCGGAAAGCCGACCACATTGTCATAGGAGCCTTCGATCTTTTCGACAAGGCGTCCGCCGATTCCCTGAATGCCGTAGGCACCGGCTTTGTCCATGGGTTCTCCGGTGGCAATGTAAGCCATGGCTTCGTCATCGGAAAACGGATACATGGTGACCAGAGTGGTGTCGGTAAAGGAAAAGCAGGGAGTAAAATCCGCGGTTCCGTTTTTTCGGAGTAAAGCGGTGACTCCGGTCAAGACACGATGTGTTCTCCCGGAGAGCTCCTTTAGCATGATGCGTGCGGATGCTTCATCCTCGGGTTTTCCAAGCACCTGATCATTGAGGGCTACAATGGTATCCGCGGAGACGAGCAGTTCATCCCGGGATGCGTTTCCCTGTGTACGTAATTCCTCGGCAACGGCCGTGGCCTTTTTTAAGGAGAGCTCCTGCACCAGCGCGTCCGGGTCTGTGGTGGCAGTGCTTTCATCACAGTTGCTTACTC
>CACZPL010000160.1 GCA_902783015.1 uncultured Lachnospiraceae bacterium | reverse complement strand
GTGGTCCAACATGCTTGCCGGCACCGAGCTGATCAGAAGAAAGCTCGGCAAGGATTCCCACGCCATGACCATTACCCTGCTCTTAAACTCCGAGGGCAAGAAGATGGGCAAGACGCAGAAGGGTGCCGTTTGGCTTGACGAGAAGAAGACAACACCCTACGAGTTCTTCCAGTACTGGAGAAATGTGGATGACGCAGATGTGATCAAGTGCATCAAGATGCTGACCTTCCTGCCGCTTGAGGAGATTAGGGAGATGGAGTCCTGGGAGGGCAGCGAATTAAATAAGGCAAAAGAAATCCTTGCCTTCGAGCTTACCAAGCTCGTGCACGGCGAGGAGGAGGCTAACAAGGCTATGGCACAGGCAAAGGGCGTGTTCGGCAGCGGAGATGCCTCGTCCATGCCGGTTGCAACACTGCCGGAGAGCGCCTTCCGCGACGGTCTGGTGGACATCGTGACCATCCTGTTTGAGAGCAAGCTGGTGCCCAGCCGCGGTGAGGGAAGACGTGCCGTGGAGCAGGGCGGTGTGCTTGTAAACGATGAAAAGGTGACGGACCCGAAGACCTCCTACGGAAAGGACGCGTTTGCGCAGGATTTCGTGGTACGCAAGGGTAAGAAAAACTTTAAGAAGATTGAGCTCGCATGAAAAAAATCATAAACACATTTAAATATGCAGACACAAAAACCAGGCTGGTACTGCTTCTTACGATCCTGTCCGGCCTGGGGGCGCTTGCCGCGCTCATTTGTGCCATTGCATTTAAAATGATGTTTTTGTTCTTTGTCATGATCGTGTGCGCATTTCTTACCATCGCACTCGCCCAGACCTTTATGATCTCCGGTAATGTGCAGGAGCAGCCGTCGATGCCCCTTCCGAAAACGGCACTGTTCTCGCCGTTTAAGAAGGAAGAGGAAACAACAGAGCGCCCGACCGGCTCGCAGGAGCTCGGGTGGACGCTGCCGCCCATGGGCGCGGATACGCAGACGGAGACGAAGCTTAAGAAGGAAAAACGCAAGAAAGAAAAGAAATCCAAGGATAAGAAAAAATGGCGTTCAAGAAGTGAACGGGAAACCGTGAGTACCGGAGCGGTAACAACCGGTTCGGAAGGAGCGCCGGTTGTTGCGACAAAGGCGGAAACTGCCGCAGAAGAAAAGAAGCTTGACCGCATCAAGTATGCGGATATGAAGAAAGGCAAGAAGTTTTCGTTTAAACGTTTCTTTAAGAACGTGGCGGTCAAGCTGCACATCAAAAAGCCGGAACCCGAACCGGAGCCGGCGGAAGTGCAGGAGGAGGAAACTCCGGGCGATATCAATGTGGAAAATTGGTTCCGCCATATGGAGGGGGCTCCGGCGGTGGATGAGGAAAGCTTCCGGCACGGAGGGGAAGCACCGCAAAAGGCGGAGGATGCTCCCGAGACAGAGGCTGAAAAAAAACCTGCCGGCCGAGCGGAGGAAGACGAGACAAACAAAAAACTTCTTGTGGTGCGCCAGGCAAGCGAGGAGGACTTTGAAAAGTATAATCGCAAGGTCATCAAGAAGACGCTTCATAAGTATAAGGTGAAGCGCGATCACCGCATGGTCATGGTGGATAAATGCGAGGAGCTTTTTATCAAGCAGTCGCCCGCCTATGTCTGGGTGCAGGACAAGGAGTTTCATCTTTTACTGATCGAAAAGGAGCCGCGCCATATCTCGCTGCCGACCTTCCGGTTAAGAGAGATGACCTACCTGAAAAAACAGGTGGTCAACGAGGATGTGGATTACGGTCCCTTCAAGGGAAAGAGTATCCTTGCGGAGATGTTTCGCCCGTATCTGCCGGACTATACCCACAGCACGGTGGTGGACGATATGTCGGCCTACAAGAATCTGTACGGCTTCGGCCCCGGGATCTATGTCACAAACCGTTCCGCGAAGCAGATCTTTGACCTGCTTCCCATCGAGTTTCGTGTGGACGACAAGGTGACGCTTTCAGCAAAGGTCAACACCTTTTTTAAGGAAACCTATAAGGCAAATATTTTATTGCGCGATAATGTGCTTGATGCAAACGGTTATGCGGACAGGATCGCGAAGATCCTGGACAACATGGCACATTCCACCATCAGCTACAATGAGTTTAAGGAGACCCTGAGTCTGATGGTCAGAAACAAGCTGATCACACAGGAGTTTGCGGGCTATTATATGAATGTGCGTGATAAGGCATCTGCCGGAAAATAAGGAGCAAAGCTTACTTGAAGAATCTGTATATTGCCGAAAAACCCAGTGTGGCAAGACAGTTTGCCGAGGCACTCGGGGTAAAAAACGCCGGCGGGGGCAAGGACGGTTTTATCGAGACAGCGGACAGCATCTTTACCTGGTGTGTGGGACATCTCGTCACCATGAGTTATCCGCATGTGTATGATGAGGCGTTACGTCGCTGGGACATGGCGACCATCCCCTTTATCCCGCAGACCTATAAATATGAGATCATCGCAAACGCGAAGAATCAGTTCAATGTGGTAAAACGTCTCCTGACAAGGGAGGATATCGCCTGTATCTATGTGTGTACCGACTCCGGACGCGAGGGCGAATACATCTACCGCCTGGTGGATGCCATGGCGCAGGTGCCCGCGAGCACGCCGAAAAAACGTGTGTGGATCGATTCTCAGACCGAGGAGGAGATCAAGCGCGGGATCGCCGAGGCGAAGGACCTGTCGGCCTATGACCACCTGTCGGATGCGGCGTATCTGCGCGCGCAGGAGGACTACCTGATGGGAATTAATTTTTCCAGGGTGCTCTCCTTGAAGTACAGCTACGGCATTAAGCAGTATCTGGGACTGGACAAGTGCGTGATCGCGGTGGGCCGCGTGATGACCTGCGTGCTCGGCATGATCGTAAAACGCGAGCGCGAGATCCGCGACTTTGTGCCGACTCCCTTTTACAGGGTGATCGCGGGGCTGGACGGCTTTGAGGCCGAGTGGAGAACTTGTGAAACCTCCGCTTACTTAAACTCTCCGCTTCTCTATAAGGAAAACGGGTTTTTAAAGGAGGAGAGCGCACGGACACTGATCCGGGAACTGACCGCGGAACCGCCGGTGGAGCTCGTTTTGGAGAAGGTGGAGAAGAAGACGGAAAAGAAGGCGCCGCCCATGCTCTACAACCTGGCGGAGCTTCAAAATGACTGTTCCAGACTGTTTAAGATCAGTCCTTCGGATACGCTGGCCATTGCACAGGAGCTGTACGAAAAGAAGCTGACCACCTATCCGAGAACCGATGCGCGCGTGCTTTCCACTGCGGTGGCCAAGGTGATCGGGAAGAATATCAGCGGGCTGAAAAACTATGCGCCTGTCGCCTCCTTTGCGGAAAACATCATGTCGCAGGGCGGTTACAAGGGAATCGCAAAGTCAAAGTATGTCAACGATAAGCAGATCACGGACCACTACGCCATCATACCGACGGGACAGGGCTTCGGTGCGCTAAACGGTCTCTCGCCCACGGCGGCGAAGGTGTACGACCTGATTGCAAGACGCTTCCTTTCCATCTTTTATCCCGCGGCCGAATATGAAAAGGTAAGTCTTGTGCTGACAAGAGACATCAAAACGGAGCAGGGCGAAAAGAAGGAGGGTACGGAGAGCTTCTTTGCAAGCTTTAAGCGCCTGAAGAAGCCCGGGTATCTGCAGATCGCGGGTATGCCGAAGGAGACGAAGAAGGACGAAGAAGGAGAGGCCGGTCTTTCCGAGGAACGCCTGGCCGCGCTTGCAAAGCTGAAAAAGGGAGACAAGCTTCCCGTGGCATCGTTTGAAGTGAAGGAGGGCGAGACCACTCCGCCGAAGCGTTATTCCTCGGGTACACTGATCCTGGCCATGGAGAATGCCGGGCAGCTGATCGAGGATGAGGATTTAAGAGCGCAGATCAAGGGAAGCGGTATCGGTACGAGCGCCACAAGAGACAGCATTATCACCAAGCTGGTGGACAAGCAGTACATCAACCTGAATAAAAAAACACAGATCGTAACACCGACCTTCCTGGGCGAGATCATCTATGATGTGGTTTATTACTCCATCAATTCCCTGCTTCGCGCCGAGATGACAGCCAGCTGGGAAAAGGGACTGACCGGTGTGGCGGACGGATCCATCAGCAAGGAAGAATACACGGAAAAAATGAACAGCTTTGTGGTGTCAAACACCAATATGGTGAAGGGACTATCCAATCAATACCAGATGACGCGGTTGTTTGACCGCACAAAGCCTTACTATGAGAAAAGCAAAAAGACGACCGCAAGGAAGCCGAAGGCAGAGACTGCTTCGGCAGATGCGAAATAGAAAGAAGGGATAACACATGGTTGAGATCATGGGAGATATCATACAGGATGTCACGGTGGCAAGCCTTTATAAGGATTTAAGCCACACACTGGCGGGACCGCTCTTAAAGGAGTGCACGTATCCTTGGGATGCGCTGCCGCGGATCGGCGGCTATATTCAGGAGCTCATTTATGCGCTCAATAAGAGCGAGTATACGGAGATCCTCGAGGATGTGTATGTGCACAATACGGCGACGGTCTACCCGACGGTCCAGTTTGCGGGTCCCTGTATCATCGGTCCGGAGACGGAGGTGCGCCAGGCGGCCTTTATCCGCGGAAATGCATTGGTGGGCGCAAACTGTGTGGTGGGAAACTCCACGGAATTAAAAAACGTGATCCTGTTCGACAACGTACAGGTACCGCATTATAACTATGTGGGAGATTCCATCCTGGGCTACAAGTCCCACATGGGCGCGGGCTCCATCACCTCAAATGTAAAATCGGACAAGACCCTGGTTCATGTGAAATCAAGACAGCCCGAAAAGAGCTTTGATATCGCAACCGGGTTAAAAAAATTCGGGGCCATGCTCGGCGACCGCGTGGAGGTCGGATGCAACTCCGTATTGAACCCCGGCACCGTGATCGGACATGATACCAATATCTACCCACTCTCACCGGTCAGAGGATACATCCCGCCGGAGTCAATCTATAAAACAGGCGGCGTGATCGTGGCGAAGAACTAAAAAAGCCCACCGTAAGGTGGGCTTTTTTATTGCTCCTAAAGCTTGGAATAGCCGTGTGAATTCACGATGGCGTTTAAGGGCTGCTTTGCCGCGCACATCGGGCACTTGCCGGCGGAATAGGTTCCGTAGCCGGGGATGTCGTCCGTGGAGAAGATAGAGTTGATCTTCATACCGTGAACCTCCTTGGTCGCGGAGAAGATCGCGGAGATCCCGGCGATGCTGCCGCCGTAATACTCGATGCAGTCAAGTGCCGTGTTGATGGTCTTACCGGTGGTTGCCGTTGCAAGGAGCACCAGCACGTTTTTACCGGAGATCATGGGAAGATAATTATCGCGGAAGAAGAGCTGTCCGACCGTGGTCTGCTCGGGAACCAGGATGTAAATGGCATTCTGGCTGTGCTGTGAGATCTGCCCGGAATTTGCCAGTTCATCCGCAAGGTAGGCGCCGATGATATCGGTGTCGTCCAGACATACAATTGCGTCTACATCTGTAGACACGCTGTACTCCTGTGCGAGGGTCTTTGCGACCGCTTTTGCCTCACGGCGTTTGCTCTTCAAGATCGTCATGTCGATGTAGTAGTTGATGTGAGAGGATGAGGTGGCAAAATGCCCCTGAGTCACATCCAGGGTGATCAGGCTAGAATACTGAGAGTTGACCAAAAAACTTGTCGTATTGTCCATAGATTTCTTACGGGAAAGTCCCGTATCCCCCTTTCGAATATCATACGTAAATTATACAAAAAATCAAACGTTAAGACAAGTATAATTGAAAAAAAGAGGGGTTTCATATATAATAAATCCATATGTTAAAAATGGGAGGTTGCGGAAAAATGATACAACAAAAAGACTATAAATTCTGGTTTTGCACGGGTTCACAGGACCTGTACGGAGATGAGGTGCTCGCCCATGTGGCTGCACATTCCAAGGAGATGGTCGAGACGCTGAATGCCTCGGGGATCCTGCCGTACGAGATCGTGTGGAAGCCCGTACTGATCACGAATGCCCTGATCCGTCAGACTATGAATGAGGCAAACGCCGACGAGAACTGCGCGGGTGTGATCACCTGGATGCACACCTTCTCCCCGGCGAAATCGTGGATCCTCGGTCTGCAGGAATTGAGAAAGCCTCTGCTTCACCTGCACACACAGTACAACGAGGAGATTCCCTACGATACCATCGACATGGATTTCATGAATGAAAACCAGGCGGCGCACGGGGACAGGGAGTACGGCCATATCGTGACCCGCATGCGCATCGACCGCAAGGTGATCGCGGGCTACTGGAAGGATGACACGGTAAAGGAGCGCATCGCAACCTGGATGCGGACAGCTGTGGGCGTGATGGAATCCAGCCATATCCGCGTGATGCGTGTGGCGGACAACATGCGAAATGTCGCAGTGACCGAAG
>CACZPL010000159.1 GCA_902783015.1 uncultured Lachnospiraceae bacterium | reverse complement strand
GTATGTCCTGTAGCGTCTACTACATACCATTTTCTCTCAATGTTTGATGGACTTGCCATAAAACTCTTCATGGTATTTCCTCCTTGTATGCAATTCTCAACCTAATACTGTTTGCAAGTCTCCGCCATGTCCGGGAGCTTCGACCTGCTATATTTTCATCGCCGCCTGTGGGAAATCAGACAGCGCAGAAAAATACGCCTGTACAATCAAGCTTTCATATTCTACTACACGTTGCCACGTGTGTCAATACCTTTTTTATTTCACGATTCTTTACAATTCTCTGCTGATCAGCTCGATAAACACACTCTTCGGGATCGGCTTCGAGAAATAGAAGCCCTGCAGATAATCCACGCCGAACTTCTCCAAAAGCTCGATCTGTGCCTCGGTCTCAACGCCCTCCACCAGGATTCGCTTTTTGATCTGCTGAATCATGCGGATGGTATTTTCCAGAATGATCATGCCGAGTTCGCTCTTCTCCGCATTCCAGAGCAAGCTCTTGTCGATCTTCACGACATCGAGATTCAGGGAGAATACGGCACTCACATTCGAATAACCCGTGCCGTAATCATCCATGGAGAACATAAAGCCTTCCTGCTTTAAGCTGGAGATCACACTGCTTAATATCCTGTAATCACTGGCCGCGATGGATTCCGTGATCTCGAAATTGATAAAGCGTTTTTCGACACCGTAGCGCTCCACGATCCCGTTGATCCGCTTCACAAATCCCGGCTGCATGCACTGCATCACGGAAAGGTTCACATTGATGCTGTCCATGCCGAACTTTTTCGGAAGTCCGGTTTTGATAAACCGGCACACCTCCTCGAGTACGTAATCGTCGATCGGGTCGATCATACCGATCTGCTCCGCGATCGGAATAAACTCGTCCGGATAGATATCCCCGAGTTCCCTGTCATGCATACGAAGCAGCGCTTCGGCTCCGTGCAGCCGCTTGTCCATGAAATAGGTCGGCTGGTAGTACACCTCGAAGCTGGACTCCTTCAAGCCGCGTGACACGGCGCTCTCCACATCCTGCCTGCGCATGATATAGTTCAGATCCTCACCGCGGAAGACCTTCTTATCCGTATCCGCCGGAAGCGGGCTGTCGATCATGTAAAAGACGCTGACCGGATCCTTCATCTGTCCGGGCAGCTCTGCCATCATGAGCACCGCATTGAGCGGAACGCTCTGCCCGTGATAAAACCAAGTATTCTCAAAGCGGTTCGCCACGGTCTCCAAGATTTCCTCCGGATTGGGATGTACGCTCTTATACAGCATCAGCACGAAGGTTCCGGGATTGGCCACGTAGATATAATAACGCTTTGTGATCATTTTCAGGTAATCGGAGATCATATCCGAGATGACTCCGGAGTTTTCGGTTCCTGTCTGTTTTGCCACTATGCTCGCGTTCGTGATGCGGATGACAAGCAGCGACACTTTTCTGTTATTGTGCAGGGCTCCCATGATGTCGAGATTCAAAGCCGCACGGTTGTAAAAGCCCATGCCGAAGTCAATCCTGTCGTCCTCATTTTCAACCGACATCATGACTCCTGTAAATCCGATGACCTCCGTGAGTACCTCCACCTTAGCATTCTTGTTGATGAGCTGGATCAGCACGCCGACACCCACCAGCACGAAGAAGAAAACCAGTGCCATCTTGCGCTTTTCCGCAAGTACGGCCCAGGCGGAGCCCAAGGTGATAAAGCAGGAGACAAAGTAAAGCAGGGCAGCCAGATAGATCAGATACTCTGCCCAGTTTCTGTGGAACTCCATATTTTCATCCATTGTCCAAACCCAGTTTGTGATCGGGTTGGAAAGTGCCATAAATTCCGTGACAACGAAGGGAATCGTGTAGATAACGTTGCGCATCTTGGTCAGCCGCAGAGACTGGCCCGTCACGCTCGAGACATAGTAAAAGAACATAGGGCAAAGTGCCGTATGCGTAGCAAAATAAAGATACCTGGAAACCTTCACGATCATGCCGGTCTCATCGTTTACCATGCGAAGCGGATTAAACAACGCCTGGCTGATCCCGGTACAGGAATTGATCATAAGGATCGCAAGGATGATCAGAAAAATCTTGTTTTGTGTTTTATCGACTCTGCCCTGAATGAATGTGTAGATGATGTTCACGATACACAACATCAGTGCGGCCACGCTCACGCCGAGAGCAAAAGAAAAGTCAAGCATGCTCATACCACCTGTTTCCTAATTGCATGGTCTGCATAATCCTTTAGATTATAACATAATTTATTCAAAAAAGGAAACAATTTCCACTTGACCATATCGGTTTTTTAAAGTATAATGCCCTTTGTGTGATACATCGGGATGTAGTTCAGTTTGGTAGAACGCTTGACTGGGGGTCAAGAGGTCGCAGGTT
>CACZPL010000158.1 GCA_902783015.1 uncultured Lachnospiraceae bacterium | reverse complement strand
TGCGTGATATGCGGGATCACCTGTACGGTCTGACCCAGGTACTCTCCCCGCCGTTCCTTGTTCAGCACATTCCAGTATACCTTACCTGAGGTCAGATTGGAATACTTATTTAAATCTTCATCGATAAATCGCTCATAATGCCCGAGATCGAGGTCCGTCTCCGCGCCGTCCTCCGTCACGTAGACCTCACCGTGCTGGTACGGGCTCATGGTTCCCGGATCCACGTTGATATACGGATCCAGCTTCTGTGCAGCCACCTTGAGCCCCCTGGCCTTGAGCAGCCTGCCGAGGGAGGCTGCCGTGATTCCCTTGCCGAGACCGGACACAACACCGCCGGTCACAAAAATGTATTTAGTCATGATCATCCATCCTCTTCTTCTCTGCTTTACTACAGCTTAGTGATCCGCTCCATGGCACGGATCGTGTTCTCCCTGCTGCCGAAGGCCGTCAGTCTGAAATAGTGCTCCCCGTGCGGACCGAAGCCCGAACCCGGTGTGCCCACGATATTCGCTTCGTCGAGCAGTCTGTCAAAGAATTCCCAGCTTGTCAGGTTATCCGGTGCCTTCAGCCAGATGTACGGCGCATTGACACCGCCCGATGCCTGATACCCCGCCGCGATCAATCCCTCACGGATGATGCGCGCGTTTTCCAGATAGTATTTGATCTGCTCCGTGATCTCCCTGCGGCCTTTCTCCGAGTAGACCGTCTCTCCGGCGCGCTGCACGATGTAGGGTGCGCCGTTGTATTTTGTGCCGTGTCTTCTTGCCCAGAGCGGCCAGAGCTCCTCGCCGCCGGTTTTAAGATCCTTCGGGATCACCGTATAGCCGAGACGCAGTCCCGTAAAGCCGGCCGTCTTTGAAAAGGAACGAAACTCGATGGCACAGTCCTTTGCTCCCTTGCACTCGTAAATGCTGTGGGGCACGTTTTCCTCCGTGATGTAAGCCTCGTAAGCGGCATCGTATAAGATCACGGAATCATGTTCATTCGCATAATCCACCCAGGCCTGGAGCTTATCCTTACTGATCACCGCACCCGTCGGGTTGTTCGGGAAACACAGATAGATGAGGTCCGGAACCTCGTCCGGAAGCTCGGGAGAAAAACCGTTTTCCTCCGTACAGGGCATGTAGATCACACCCTCAAATCTGCCGCTTGCCTCATCGTAGGCACCCGTTCTTCCCGCCATGACATTGGAGTCCACATAGACCGGATACACGGGATCGCAGACGGCGATCTTGTTGTCTAAACCGAAGATCTCCTGAATATTACCGCAATCGCATTTCGCACCGTCGGACACAAAGATCTCGTCCGGCGAGATGTCACAGCCCCGTGCCTGAAAATCCTGCTTCGCGATCTTCTCTCGCAAAAACGCATAGCCGAGATCCGGTGCGTAGCCGCGGAAGGTCTCCGCCTTTCCCATCTCATCCACCGCAGTATGAAGGGACGAGATCACCTCCGGTGCGATGGGCTGTGTCACATCTCCGATCCCGAGTCGGATGATCTTTGCCTCCGGGTGTGCCTCCTCGTACGCCTTTACTCTTTTTGCGATAGTCGAGAAGAGATAGCTTCCCGGAAGTTTTAAATAGTTTTGATTGATCCTGGCCATGTGTTTATCCCCTTTTCCGCATAAAGTGTAGTGTGTTACATGTTTTGTATCATATTCTGTAGCATATTACAGATTGCTGTATCCCATCAGGGCCATGTCCACTGCCTTGGCCGCCTCGCGTCCCTCGGCAATAGCCCAAACCACCAGCGACTGACCTCTGTGCATATCGCCTGCGGTATATATTTTATCTCTTGAAGCCGCATATGTAAATGGGGCGGTTTTAACATTTGTGCGTGCATCCGTTTCTACACCGAAGGCGTCGGTCACATACTGCTCGCTTCCGAGGAAGCCTGCCGCGATCAGCACAAGCTGCGCCGGAACCGTCTTCTCGGAACCCTCTACCGGCACCATGTTCATGCGGCCGGTCTTCTCGTCCTTCTTCGGCTCTAAGGAGACAAGCACCAGCTCCTTTAAGTTGCCCTTCTTATCCTTGACGAATTCCTTTACCGTGGTCCGGTAAACTCTCGGGTCGGAGCCGAACTTCCAGATTGCTTCCTCCTGACCGTAATCCACCTTCAGGATGCGCGGCCATTCCGGCCAGGGGTTTGTCTCCTGTCTGCTGCAGGCCGGCTTCGGCATCATCTCAAGCTGAAGCACGCTCTTTGCGCCGAGACGGATACAGCTTCCCACACAGTCGTTGCCCGTGTCACCGCCGCCGATCACGACCACATCCTTATCCTTTGCCAGTGCCTCAGGCACCTTTTTGAAATCGCTGTCGAGCAGACTCTTCGTCACCTCCGAGAGAAAGTCCACCGCAAAGCGGATGCCCTTCGCATCTCTGCCGGGTGCATTGATATCTCTGGCATGTGAAGCGCCGCAGGCGAGGATCACACTGTCGTATTCCGAAAGGAGCTTCTCTGCCGGGATATCCTTTCCGATATCCGCATTGACCACGAACTTGACACCCGCGCCCTCCATCAGGGCAACTCTTCTGTCGATCAGGCTCTTATCGAGCTTCATGTTCGGAATTCCGTATCGGAGCAGTCCTCCCACACGGTCATTTCTCTCATAAACGGTCACCTCATGACCGCGCTTATTGAGAAGCTGTGCAGCCGCAAGTCCCGCCGGGCCGCTGCCAACCACGGCAACGCGCTTTCCGGTTCTCACCGCCGGTGTCTCCTCCTTTACGAGGTCATGTTCAAACGCATATTCAATGATCGTCCGCTCATTTTCCTTTGTAGCTACCGGTTTATCGTGAAGTCCACAGGTACATGCCGCCTCACAGAGTGCCGGGCACACACGGCTCGTAAACTCCGGAAAGCTGTGCGTGATGGAAAGTCTCTGATAAGCCTCCTCCATTCTACCGCGGTAGACAAGATCGTTGGTCTCGGGTACCAGGTTGTGAAGCGGGCATCCGGAAGCCATCCCGGCGATCATCACGCCTGCCTGACAGAAGGGAACGCCGCAGTCCATGCATCTTGCAGCCTGCTTCGTTCTCTCCGCAGCGGAAAGGTCCCCGTGGAATTCGCGGAAATCCTGCACACGCTCTGCCTCGGGTCTCACCGGGCCGTCACATCTCTCATATTCCAAAAATCCGGTTGTCTTTCCCATTACGCCTCACCTCCTATGAACTCTTTGAACGCTTCGATCTTTGCGGTCTCCATATCGGCTCCCTGCTCCTCGAAGCTTGCGATCTTTTTCAGCATTACCTTATAATCCGAAGGAATGATCTTCTTGAACATCGGCACGTAGATTTCAAAGTGATCCAGGATATCCTGCCCCTTCTTTGATCCCGTGCAGGCCACATGCTCCTCAATGATATTTCTTAATTCGTCGATATCGCTCTTGATCTCCAGCTGTTCCATATTGACAAGCTGCTTATTCAAATTCTTGTAAAGCTTATTGCCCTCGTCGAGCACGTAGGC
The DNA here is from genome assembly GCA_902783015.1 of uncultured Lachnospiraceae bacterium. Taxonomy (GTDB): domain Bacteria; phylum Bacillota; class Clostridia; order Lachnospirales; family Lachnospiraceae; genus Coprococcus_C. Next base: position 1,539 of record CACZPL010000158.1, on the reverse strand, counting down.
GATTCCGCCGCTCATGCCGGCCGCAAAGTTCTTTCCCGTCTCACCGAGGATCACTGCCACACCACCGGTCATGTACTCACAGCCGTGCTCGCCGACTCCCTCGACCACAGCCAGGGCCCCGGAGTTTCTGATACAGAAACGCTCGCCTGCCATACCTGCGATAAAGGCCTTACCTGAGGTCGCACCGTAGAGAGCCACATTGCCCACCATGATGTTTTCATGGGGATCGTAGCCTGCCTCCGCCGGCGCACTCACGGTCAGCTTACCGCCGGACAGTCCCTTTCCGAAGTAATCGTTGCTGTCGCCCACAAGGCTCAAGGTCAGTCCCTTCGGAATGAAGGCACCGAAGCTCTGTCCGCCCGCGCCCGTACAGTGCACCACGATGGTATCATCGTCAAGTCCCTCCGGATGCTTTCTTGTGATCTCAGCACCGAGCAGGGTTCCGAAGGTTCTGTCTATGCTTCTCAAATGTACCTCAAGCTCCGCATGGTCGCCGGAGGTGATCGCCTTCTTTATATTCTTGGATGCAAGCAATGTGCTCTCATCCTTGGTCGTCTCAAGCTTGAAGTCGTAGAGGTGGTCCGGAGAGAAGGTCGAGCTTCCCGGTTCCTCCTTTGACATATCCAGCAGGATGCCGGAGAGATCGAGCTTGGCCTCACTCTCGGAGAGCACGGCCTTCTTCTTTAAGAGATCTGTTCTTCCCACGAGTTCATCCACGGTTCTCACTCCGAGCTTGCTCATGATCTCGCGAAGCTCTCTTGCGATAAAGCGCATGAAGTTTTCCACATATTCCGGCTTACCCGCAAAGCGCTTCCGAAGCTCCGGATTTTGGGTTGCAATACCCATGGGGCAGGTATCCGACTGGCATGCGCGCATCATCACGCAGCCCATGGTCACAAGCGGTGCCGTTGCAAAGCCGAATTCCTCTGCACCCAGGATCGCTGCGATGGCTACATCGCGGCCGCTCATCAGCTTACCGTCTGTCTCGATACGAACCTGGTTTCTCAGGCCGTTTGCGATGAGAGTCTGGTGCGTCTCGGCCAAACCGAGCTCCCAGGGAAGTCCCGCATTGTGAATGGATGAAAGCGGTGCGGCACCCGTTCCGCCGTCGTAGCCGGAGATCAGGATCACGCCTGCGCCGGCCTTTGCAACACCTGCGGCAACCGTACCCACACCCGCCTCGGACACCAGCTTCACCGAGATGCGTGCGTTCTTGTTCGCGTTCTTTAAGTCATAGATCAGCTGTGCCAGATCCTCTATGGAATAGATGTCATGATGCGGTGGCGGCGAGATCAGCGTGACGCCCGGCATCGAATGGCGGATCTTCGCCACGAAATCATTGACCTTGTAGCCGGGCAGCTGGCCGCCCTCGCCGGGCTTGGCTCCCTGCGCCATTTTGATCTGAATGTCTTTTGCATTGCGCAGATAACTGATTGTGACGCCGAACCTGCCGCTGGCGACCTGCTTGATTGCGCTGTTGAACTCGGTTCCGAACCGTTCCTTGTTTTCGCCGCCCTCGCCGCAGTTGCTCATGGCGCC
>CACZPL010000157.1 GCA_902783015.1 uncultured Lachnospiraceae bacterium | reverse complement strand
TTCATCTTTTCCCCTTCCTTCTCTTACAGATCCTGTTCACCGATAAAATAGAACCCCTTGCATTCCTTTAACCTGACAGGCACGATCTGACCGATCAGATCCGTACTGCCCGGAAAATGCACGGTCACATTTTCCGAGGTGCGGCCTGTCACAAGGGAAGCATCCTGTCTGTTCGGTTCTTCCACAAGTACATCGCGCACACTCCCTTCAAAACGTGCAAGCTCCTCGCCCGCGATGCGGTTTACCGAGGTCAGCAGGCGATCAAAACGATCCTTGATCACGTCGGCCGATATCTGATCCGGGTAATCCGCGGCCGGGGTACCCGTTCGTTTGGAGTAGATAAAGGTAAAGGCCTGATCATATCTGACGCGCTCTACGATATCAAGCGTATCGAGGAAATCCTCCTCTGTCTCTCCCGGAAAGCCGACAATGATATCGGTCGTAAGCGAAATCCCGGGAAGCTTTTCTCGAATGCGGTCGACCAACGCAAGATAGCTTTCCTTGGTGTAGCGCCGGTTCATGGCCGTAAGCAGCTTCGTGGATCCCGACTGCACGGGCAGATGGATATGCCTGCAAACGGTCTCATGCGAAGCGATCACATCGATCAGTTCATCCGACAGATCCTTCGGATGACTGGTCATAAAGCGGACACGAGAAATACCCGGCAACTCCGCAACCTCGGCCAAAAGCTCCGGGAAGGTTGTAGATATTTCCGGGTTGGTATTTCCGTAAGAATTTACATTTTGACCGAGCAGCATGATCTCTTTCACGCCGGCGTCGATCAGCATGCGGCACTCCTCTAAAATATCCTCTTTGGCGCGGCTCTTCTCTCGGCCGCGTACATAAGGCACGATACAGTAGGTGCAGAAATTATTGCAGCCGTACATGATATTCACGCCGGCCTTAAACTGATACTTCCGCTTTTGCGGCAGCTTTTCGACCGTGATCTCACTGTGAGAAAGAACCTCGATCACACGCGCACCCGTATCCAGTCGTTGATAGAGCAATTCGGCAAGCTTGTAGATGTTGTGCGTACCGAAGATGATATCAACCAGCTTGTACTTTGCCTTTAACGTCTCGATCACATGCGGCTCTTGCATCATGCAGCCGCACAGGCAAATCAACATATCAGGATTTTTTGCCTTTACGCTCTTCATATGACCGAGATGACCGTAGAGCTTCTGATTGGCATTCTCGCGCACGGTACAGGTGTTGAAGATGACGAGATCCGCCTCCTCCGATTCCGTCTCCTGATAACCGATCAGGTCCAAAATACCCTTCAGTTTTTCGGAATCATGGGCGTTCATCTGACAACCAAAGGTCTGAATGTTGTAGGTGAGACCTCTCCCGGCCTTCTCCATCAGATCTGCGAGCCTTTCTTTGCACCTGTCCATGAAATAGTATTGTCTATCCGGCTCCATAACAGGAATATTGTTCATACTTATCTCCAATTCTCTATAACATTACACCGAGTTCTTCGATCTCCTCAAGCCACAGCTTCGCGGAAGCATCCGAGGGCATCCTCCAGTCCCCGCGCGGGGAAAGCGCCACGGAACCAACCTTGACGCCGTCGGGCATACAGCTTCGCTTGAATTGCTGAGTAAAGAACCGTCTGTAAAACAGCTTCATCCATTTGATAATGGTCTCTTCATCGTAGGTCATCGAAAAGGCCATCTTCGCCAGGTGGAAGATCTTATACGGTGAAAACCCGTAACGCATCATGTAGTACAGGAAGAAGTCGTGCAGCTCGTAGGGACCCACGGCATCCTCGGTCTTTTGCGAGATATTACCGTTTTCGTCCGGCGGCAAAAGCTCCGGCGAGATCGGTGTGTCCAAAATATCGCGGAGATACGGATTGCTCGAAGGAAAGATATCAAGCCTTACCACACTGTCGATCAGCCATCTGACAAGCGTCTTCGGAATGGATCCGTTCACGTTGTACATACTCATCTGATCTCCGTTGTAGGTGCACCATCCGAGAGCAAGCTCGGACAGATCTCCCGTTCCGACCACGATAGCTCCGTGCTTGTTCGCATAGTCCATCAGCACCTGTGTACGCTCTCTTGCCTGCACGTTTTCGTAGGTCACATCATGCACCTCGATATCGTGTCCGATATCCTTGTAGTGCTGAATACATGCATCCTTGATGGGGATCTCCAGACAATTGATCCCGAGGCTCTCCATCAGCTTTCTGGAATTGTTCAGGGTGCGGTCCGAGGTGCCGAAGGCAGGCATGGTGATACCTGTCAGGTTATCCATGGGAAGACCCAGCGTCTTTAACGCCTTGGCACAAACAAGCAAGGTCAGCGTGGAGTCCATGCCTCCGGATACACCGACTACCATCTTGCTTCCTGTCACGGAAAGACGTTTAATGAGACCGGCTACCTGCATGTCAAAAATGTCGTTACATCTTGCGGCACGCTCACCTTCATCCGAAGGGACAAACGGGTTTTCCCGCAGTGTGAGTAAGGCGCCGTCGGAGGTCAAATCCTGCTCCTCATTGATCAAAACCTCCCGGATCTGTTTCAAATCACGGTAAGCAGTCATGGTATCCTTAAAGGTCTTGAGCTTTAAGCGGTCGGCACGGATCCTGCCGATATCGATATCCGCGATCATCAGATAGTCGTTGTCGGCCACACGCTTTTCGTTCTCCTTTACGATCTTGCCGTTAGCGCAGATGATGCTCTGTCCGGAGAAGATAAGATCCGTGGTAGACTCCTCAGCGCCGGCGCTTGCATACATGTAACCGCAGATAAGCTCCGAAGATTTTCCGCGTATCAGCTGTTTCCTGAAATCACGCTTTCCGATCACGTCATTGCTGGCGGAAAGGTTGCAGATCAGTTCCGCACCGCCGACAGCCAGAAACGCCGATGGTGTGATAGGTGCCCAGGCATCTTCACAGATCTCCGCGGCTATGTGAAGGCCCGCAACATTAAACACAAGATCATTTCCGACCGGAACCACATAGTCCTCCGAGATAAGCGGCAGCAGTTCCTTTACCCGGACCTCATCCACATCAAGCTCCGATGCGGAGGAAAACCAGCGCTTCTCGTAAAACTCACCGTAGTTCGGAATATGAGTCTTTACGGCAATCCCGTGGATCACGCCCCTGTACATGAGTACGGCTGCGTTATACATCTGATAACCGATCATCAGCGGAGTGCCGATAAACAAAGCACAGGAGACATCCTTTGTCATCTCCAAAAGATAGGTCAACGAATCCGTCACCGACTTGTATAGCGTATTCTGCATAAACAGATCCGCACAGGTGTAGCCTGTGATACAAAGCTCGGGAAAGACAAGCACGCGCACCTTCATATCCTGAGCCTCCTTGATTTTCTCCGCGATCCTGTCGGTATTAAAGCTCACATCCGAACAGCTTGTGCGCGGTACCGCACAGCCGACTCTGTAAAAATCAAACATTCTTTACTCATCCCTTTCCGCAAGATCTCTCTGCAGGCCGTCTAAGTAAGGCACCGGTATGCCGGATCTGCTCTTTAAAAAATAGTCGTCGTTAAGCTCTAAGTATTTAAAGTTCTTTGCATGTCCCTCCGCCGTCCGTGCAAGATAGGTTTCAAGCTCGGACAACCGAAGGTAATAAAAATCATTTCGTTCCGAAAACATCAGGAGCAAAAAGGCAACACCGTCCTGCTTTTCAAACTCACGCATAAACTGCACCTGATGTTCATGGATATTGGCGAGAGGAAAGGTATCCTTCGCGCATTCCTTGGCATCAAAGCAGATGGGTACGCCCTGGCAGACTCCGATATAATCCACAGTAGAGTCCTTCTCGAAGAACGCGTGCGTGATGGTCGCCGTATCCTTGTCAAACTTTACCGGTGTAATGGGTGTCGGGATCTTTTGAACCAGACAAAGGTTTTTGTCCCTGTATAATTCATTGGACAGATTGATAAGATCCTCTAAGGTCGAACCGCGAAGACCTCTCGAATTCCAGGTTGCCATACTACTGCGTCTCCTTGATCGAAAGATATTTCATCACCTTATGAAAGGCCTCGGGAAGCGGTGAACAAACGGTGAGTGCATCCTCCGTAAACAGACCTTCCGGAAAGACCATCTTGCCCGCGTGTAGCAGTTGGCTCTTTACACCGCAGGCGGAGGCCACCTCGCGATTGAGAGTCTCTACGCCGTATTTTTTATCACCCACCATGGGATAACCGAGCCACTTTAACTGGGCACGGATCTGATGCGAACGCCCGGTGAGAAGCTTGACGGAAAGCAGCGTAAACTGCCTGTCAACGCTGTAACCAACCGGCGTAAAGACCGTCTCGATCAGCTTTGCGTCATCACTCTTCGCAGCAGACACGGTCGAGATATTCCTCTCGCTGTCCTTACTGATATAGGCACGGCTTTGCATCGATCTTAGGATACAGCCGCTTACAATGGTCGTATAATACTTATCTATGGTTTTTTCCTTCAGGGCCGCGGCAAGCTTTGTACTGCCGATATGGGTGATACCGTAGCACACGAGACCTGATGTATTTCTGTCTAACCGGTTCATAACCGAAGGCGTAAAGGTAGACAAGGTATCCTCCGTCACAACACCCTGCTCCGTCAGCCGGTCAAGCACAGCCTCGTTGATCGAGTAATCCTCCGCCTTTGCCTTCTGTGAAAGCACTCCCGCAGGTTTATCCACCACAAGGATATCCTCGTTTTCAAAGGGGACATAAAGACGTCTTGCCCACGAGGGTCTCGGTGCGGATATCTGTATCTGTTCCGACCTTCCGCCGCGGAATTTTTCGATGGTATCCTCCGATAAAAAGAGATGTACCTGATCGCCCGCGGAAAGGATCTCATCACCCTGCGCGCGAACCTTGTTCAGGGTGATGTTTTTCTTGCGAAGCATTTTATAGATAAAGGAGGACGGAGCTTCCTTCAGATACTTCATCAGATATTTGTTCAGCCGCTGTCCGGCATCCTTTTCGCTTACGGTCAGTTCTCTCATAACAATCTCCAGCCGGCAAGATACTTATTCTTCATCGTACCGTTTGCACATTTTCCCCAGCCAAGGGGATATCCGTCCACACAAAACAGAACAAAACCGTTTTGTGCTTCCTCAAGCTCGATGGTCTCTCCCTTCAGATAGCGAAGCACACGCTCATCATCCGCAGGCAGACTCACCGCATTATCATACTCGTCTGAATCAAGCGCCATCGCAAGTGCCTGTGAAGGCTCGAAACGTTTTTTCTTCAGCTCGCCCATATAGAGGCCGCACCGAAGGATCCGAAGTCCGCGTACTGCGGGGAATTCATTCGGGATATAATAGAGCTTTTCTCCGGAGATTTCAAAACGCGCGGGGTCAAACGGACGTTTCATGTGGGAAAGAAATGCACATACCTCCTCCGGAAGCTTTGCCCTTGCGACGGGATAGTCCCCCGCATAAGATACCTCCGGCGTGCCCGCCTTTTTAACAAGACAGACAAAATGGCCTTCTCCGCGCAGCCTGTGCGGCCAAAGCCTGATACACTTCGAAAGATCTTTGTTTCCGGTCTCTCCCCAATCGGGATGTCCGCAGTCAAAGCCGGGTACCTGCGGGATACTCTCAATCGAAAGACTGTCGTCCAAGCTGAGGAGATATTCGATCTCACGCTCATTTTCAAGCGGAGAAAAGGTACAGGTCGAATAGAGAAGATATCCTCCCTTTGCCAGCATCTTTACCGCTTCCGGCAGGATGCTTTTCTGGATATCCACAAAGGTTTCGTTTCCGTTTTGTTCCCAGGCCGTGATCATGGCCCGTCCCTTACGAAACATGCCCTCTCCGGAGCAGGGCGCATCGATCAGGATGCGGTCAAAATATCCCGAAAATCTCTCCGAGAGCTTATAGGGTGCCTCACTGATAATGAGGCTGTTTGTACTTCCGAACAGCTCCAGATTTTTAAGAAGCGCTTTCGCCCTTGTGGCGCTGATATCGTTTGATACCAGGATTCCCTGCCCCATAAGCTTCGCACATAACTCCGTGGATTTCCCGCCGGGAGCAGCACAAAGATCGAGCACTCTGTTTCCGGGTTCTACGGGGAGCACGGAAGCCGGTGTCATGGCCGAGGGTTCCTGTATATAGTATAGTCCCGCGTAATAATACGGATGCTTGGAGGGCTGACACTTGTTCTCGTCGTAGTAAAACCCGTTCGCGCACCAGGGAACGGGCGTAAGCTCAAAAGGCGCGATCTTTAAGAAATCGTCTACGGAAATCTTCCCGGTGTTCACTCTCAGCCCGTGGTGCATGGGTTCATCGAGACAGGCCTCGTAAAGCGGGTATTCGTCTCCTAAAAGATCCTGCATATTCTGTTTATAGCTTAAAGGTAATTCCATAGCACCTGTCATTTATCACATATGAAAGGAAGGGTCCACATAGGCCCTGATAAATATTCCGTCGTCTCTGTAATCCTCGGTGAGCACCGTGCCGAGCGCATGGATCTTGTTAATGATCCCGGCTTTCTCGTAGGGGATCGTCTCCTCGATAAAACGTCTGCTTTTGTTGATGATCTCCGTCAGCTTTTCGGAAAGCGCATCAAGCCCCTCTCCTGTCTTGGCGGAAATAAACACGCTCGCATCACAGCGAAGATCCTTTACTACGGGCCGCTCCTCAACGCGGTCGATCTTGTTGAATGCGGTGAGAACCGGCTTGTCGGCTGCCTCGAGTTTCAACAACGTGTCGTATACCGTAAGGATCTGATCCGGCGCCTTCTCGTTGGAAAGGTCCACAACATGTAAAAGCACATCAGCAAACTTCGCTTCCGCAAGCGTAGACTCAAACGCGTTTACGAGATGATGCGGCAGTTTTTTGATAAAGCCGACCGTATCCGTGAGGATGATCTCCTGTCCCGTGGAAAGCTTGTAGGCACGTGCCGTCGGGTCCAGGGTTGCAAAGAGCTTATCCTCCTCCAAAACTCCGGCATCGGTCAGCGTGTTTAACAATGTAGACTTTCCTGCATTCGTATAACCGACAATCGCAACCGTCGGTGTGTGGCTCTCCATACGCTGCTTTCGAAGCAGCTCTCTGTGCTCCGCAACCTCGCGAAGCTCTCTGTTTAACTGTGCTATACGGTCGCGGATCACACGGCGGTCAACCTCAAGCTTTGTCTCACCGGGGCCGCGGGTACCGATTCCGCCGCCGAGTCTCGACATGGATGTACCGATTCCGATCAGACGCTGCGCGCGATATTTTAACTGGGCAAGCTCTACCTGCAGCTTACCTTCCTTGGTCTTTGCACGACCGGCAAAGATATCGAGGATCACACTGGTACGATCCAGCACCTTCACCTGCAAAAGATCCGAGAGGTTTTTCAGCTGGATGGGTGAAAGCTCATCATCACAGCATACGGCATCCGCCTCGTTTAGGAGCACCATTTCTCGAAGCTCCTCGCATTTGCCGGAACCGAGATATGTGGCATTCTCGATGGCGTCCTTGTTCTGGATCAGCCTTCCGACAGACACTCCGCCGGCAGTCAGGACAAGCTCCTCAAGCTCATCCAGGCTGTCTTCCACATTGTCACCGTTTTTCAAATCAACCGCAAACAGTATGAATTTTTCCTGCGTTTCCTTGTTTTCAAACATGATCTAATATTCTTCTTCGTAATCCTCTTCTATGTATTCCTCTTCCGTTTCCTTCGGTCCGTCCAACTCCCAGATATCGTTTAACGGGTGTGTGTCAACATGGACGCGCGTATCCAAAAACTCGTACAGCTCTCGACCCTTTTCGTCATCGGGATACTGACTGATATAGGTTTGCGCCAGGGCGTAGGCCTTATCAAAATCACACTTTTCCTTGTAACAGTATGCCTGTTCAAACAGGAGCTGCTTGATATAGGTCTGATCCTCGCAGGCGATTCCCTGCTCGATACAGGTAAGTGCGGCATCTACATTGCCGATGCTGATGTAATACTCGCCGTATTCGAAATAGAGGAAACAGGACATGCCGTATACCGCTATATAT
>CACZPL010000156.1 GCA_902783015.1 uncultured Lachnospiraceae bacterium | reverse complement strand
TCCCTCATCCGTAATAACATAATACGGGATGATGCTGATTCCGAGTTCCTTAATCACATTCGCCGGCAAATCGCTCATGCTGCTTGTGGCAATCACCACAGGCCGTTTCTTTGCATACCCGCTTGCCGTACTGATGGAGGATCCTGTCATCTCCGTGCCGGAATTTCCGATTACCTTCTCCGAAGGAAGCTTGCTCACCAGCATTTCCTCTAACTGACGTCCGGATACCGGTTTCACAAGGTAACCGTCAAAACCGGTGTTATTATAAAGTTCAATATTCTCTCCCCCGGCATTTGCCGTGAGTACCACAATAGGAACATCCCGGTTGAGCCCGCCCTTTTGACTGCGGATTTTCTCATAACACTCTATACCGTCCATCCCCGGCATCAAATGGTCCATAAAGATTACATCATATCGTTTTGTAAGCGTTTTACTCAATGCATCAAGTCCGGAGGGACTAAGATCAACCTTCATCTCGGTGCCTTCAAGGAGCTTACTTTCAACCTCTAAGTTCATCTCGTTATCGTCAACAATTAAAACACTCGCGGTCGGTGCATGGAAGCTGTGTTCAAATTTATCCGATGTGCCGAGTCCTCCCGCGTTTGTGATACTGATATCACCGATACGCTTGTCGGACGAGATTCCCTGCTTCAAAACAACGGCAAAGGTCGTTCCCTGTTCATACACACTGTTCACGGTAATCTCTCCGTCCATAAGTTCAACAAGCTGCTTCACAATGGAAAGGCCAAGCCCCGTTCCTTCAATGTAGCGGTTTTTTTCCTCATCCTGACGCTGGAAGGAATCAAACAAATGCGGCAGCGCTTCAGCCTTAATGCCCATTCCGGTATCGGACACATTAATCTTCAACAGCACATGCCCGGCATCGGGGAACTCGCATTCCATATGCAGACTGACAGATCCCTCGCTTGTATACTTAACCGCATTGTTTAACAGATTAATCAAAATCTGTTTAATCCTCACCTCATCACCGAACAACATCTCGGGAACTCCCGGATCGATGTCCACGGAAAACTTCAATCCCTTCTCATTTGCCTTCAGCCAAATCATATTCACAATTTCTGATAATACAGCGGACACACTGTAATTTACCGGAACGATATCCATCTTGCCCGCTTCGATTTTGCTGATGTCGAGAATATCGTTAATCAGGGCAAGCAGCATTTTACCTGCACCCTGAATATCGGAAGCGTCCTTTCTGATTTCCTCGGATGCATCCTCCTGTCGCAGGATGATTTCATTTAACCCGAGCACGGTATTAATCGGGGTTCGGATTTCATGACTCATAGATGAAAAGAAACGATTTTGAGATTTATTCAGTTCCTCCAGTTCCCTGGATTTTTCTTCCGCGAGCCGCGCTTCCTTCTGCAGGATTTTGGTCCAGAAGGTAATTTGGATTGTGAGTACGGCCAATGCTATAACATATTGTGTAAGCGAAAAAACGAAATCGCTTTCTTTCGAATACTCCGGTAATAATTGCGGATTGTAATAAGATATGATTGCACACGCCAACAGGAAAACCGTATCGAGGATGCACATAAATATCCTGAATTTTCCGTCCAACACAAGGACGAGATAGTATCCGCCCAAAAGGAACATAATCAGCGTTCCGTTATCAATACCTCCCTTTGTGAAAAAGGCAACGGGGCGCAGTCCGAGTACAAGAATCAGTGTCAGCACAATTTTTGCGGTTTTCAGCATGTTTTTCTTTGCAAAAACATAAAGCAAAACAATACCGGTCAAAACACCCAGCAGAAGAATAAAAACGGAGGATATATTCTCTCCGAGAAAAATGCTGACCGTTGCGAAGATCAAAAGCGCTGCCATCTCGCTAACCGTAAAAAGCATAAAGGTTCTGTCCTTTATATTGACAGACGAATCATATAAAAACTCTTTGTAGTAGCTGTAAAACTTCTTAATTGCATTCACGACTTATGACCTCCCTTCCGTACGAATCAACTCTTCAGGCAGGACATGTTTCATCACACGTTCAAACTCCGCAATATCAATCGGTTTCGCTATGAACCCGTCAAAGCCCTCACGTATGAACATTTCTTTTGCACCGCTTAATGCGTTGGCTGTAAGTGCAACAATAACAGGCGTCCTTCCGGTTTCCTCAGCAATCTGACGAATCCGTTTCATTGCCTCAACGCCATCCATCTCGGGCATCATATGATCCATGAAAATAACATCATATTCACCGTTTCTGTATTTTTCTATGGCATCCCTTCCGCTTTCGGCGGTATCGGCAAACATCTTGTACTCCCTGAGCAATCCCGTGGCAACCACCAGGTTCATGGGCTCATCGTCCACAACAAGCGCGCTGACGCCTGTAAATTTCACCTTCCCCCTGTTATCGCTCAGGAATTCGTCTTCCTCACCGTTAATAATCCGCACCACCGGGAATCCGTATAACGGTTTTTTCATCACAAGAACACCGCTTCCGGCAGACGGCTGAAAGCCTGCATTTGCGGATACAATCACCTTAATACCATTTTCGGAAACCTGACTTAAAAACGCTGAATCCGCTTCATATTCCTCTTGTCCCGTAAATATATGCGATATGGAAAGTTCCTTGGTCAGGCGTTCGAGTTCTTTACAATCGCTTGCCGAATAGAGCCTCGTTTTTAGACCTGTAGCCAGGTTCACCGCCATTTCTCTATAGAATTCTCTGATTTCGGGCACCTTATACTTTTCAGGCTTGATATAAAATACAACACCCTCCGACGCTTCCTCCTTTATAAAAAGACATGGCGACGGATCAACGACACTTTGCGGAATGGCAAGATGTACTGTTGTCCCTCTTCCCTTAACGCTGTTGATTCTGACAAAGCCGCCCATCCTGTGCACAAAACCATAAACAATAGACAATCCGATTCCGATTCCACCCGTATTACGGTTTCTTTTTTTATCCGCCTGATACATACCCTTGGATACCCGTGACAAATCCGCTCTGGTCATACCGATTCCCGTATCCGTCACCTCAATCGTCAGGTTTACACCATATTCCTTCTGCTCGGAAAAAACCTTCACATATATTCCGCCGCGTTTGGTGAATTTCACGGCATTATCCAAAAGATGTCGAAAAAGCTTATGCAGCTTTTGAATATCGCCGCGCATCATGTTCGGCGTGTTCGGATCCAAATCCACAATGAGTTCCAAATTGTTCTTTTTCTCAATTGACTCATAATTCGCCACAACATCATTAATCAGCGAAATACACATATATTTGTCGTCCTCAAGAACAAGTTCCCCGCGCTTAAGTTCCGTATAGTCCTGAATATCTTCAATCTGATGCGCAAGCCTGATACCGGCTTCCTGAATAGATGTCAGTTCATCGCAATCATTGTTCTTCCGAAGCAGCGTTGTCATTCCGCCGATCACATTAATCGGCGTGCGCAGCTCGTGGGAAATATTGGATAAAAAATCCTCCATGTCATGATTGTTTTTGCTGACGGAATCCTTCCATTCTTTAATCCTCTCGCTTTCCGTAACTCTGTGATTAAGCGCAATCCGGTTAAAAACATACATGGTAAACACAACCCCGATTTGACACACCAGTTTCATAGTCGAATAAGCGGAAAAATCGAAGGATTCACTTTTACTCATAAGCCAAAACTGAATTGCCATAACCGCGCCGTACTCAATCAGTATCAGATTCAGCAGTATCTTGCGATCGGAAATTGAAAATGTAACGATAAAAAGACAGGCAACCAATGAAACATCATATAGGCTGCTCTCATGAATTCCATGGTAGAACATCAAAAAAGCGGCATATGCATAATACAGTATGAGTCTGGCTGACGGATTCAATTTCTCCGTAAGATGGACCCACCATATTGCAATACCGCCGACAAAAATAACGGGAGGCACCCAAAACTCCCATCCACCGAAATAATTCTGCAAAATACACGCAATTCCGGCCATAGATGCGATTGCTACAATAACTCGTTCTTTTCTGATATTATTCACGTTTCTCCTCCCCAAAAAACAAACGTAATCCCCTAAAATTATACCATTTCGAAGTGTTTCTGCAAACTATCTTTTCAATTATTAATTATCATTCCAAAAATGTAAAGAGGGCACCTCGAAAGGTATCCTCTGGTTTCAATAATCATTCATGTGGAATTTCCAGCATATCAAGCAGTTTTACGAAAGTATCCTGCCCGTCAAGGCAGGTATCCGTAAGCCACCCCTTCTCATTTCGCCACTCGGTAAGTCCTCTGTAATAATAGTTCTTCTTTACATCCTCAATAATAAACGGTATCACATTGTGGTGAAGACATTCTTTTAAAGCGACAAGCCTTCCAACACGACCATTACCATCCTGGAATGGATGGATATACTCGAACTCCGCATGGAACGCTATGATATCTTCAATCGTGATATTTTCCTTAGCATTATATTCATCGATCAGAGCTTTCATATGCCCATGCACGTCAGACGGTTTTGATGTTTCTCTGCCGCCTACAACATTGGCACGCTTTTTATAATCACCTACCGCAAACCATCCGAGAGTCGAATCCTTGGTATCATGCTTTAAGATATAATGCAGATGCT
>CACZPL010000155.1 GCA_902783015.1 uncultured Lachnospiraceae bacterium | reverse complement strand
TGACGAGACGCTTTTGACGGATCGGGTGGATTTAAAGAAGATGACTGCGGTCCGCATTCCGCACACGGTGAAGGAGACACCCTATCACTATTTCGATGAGCATGATTACCAGATGGTGAGCGGCTATGTGAGAAAACTCAAGGTGGAAGCCGGGTGGAAGGGCAAGTGCCTGCTCCTGACCTTTCAGGCGGTGGGACATGACGCCGTCGTGTATGTCAATGGAAGTAAAGTGGGGGAACACCACTGCGGTTACACCGCATTTACGGTGGATATTTCCGAGGCGGTAAACTACGGCGCGGAGAACACTATCGTGGTGCGCTGCGACAGCAATGAGACCTTAAACGTTCCGCCCTTCGGTTTTGTGATCGACTACATGACCTACGGCGGCATCTACCGCGATGTTTATTTGGAGATCAAGGAGAAGGATCATATAGAGGATCTCTATATCGCGACGAGGATCGCTAACCGCTATGTTCGACCGGAGGACAGGGAGGAGATCCTTCGCTGCAAGAAGTCCCAGGTCTTCTCGCAGATCAAACTGGCCGGCAAGGCAGAGGGGAAGAAGCTTGTTCAGACCCTCACCCGGAAGGACTCCGAGGAGGTCGTTGCAACCGGGAGCATGGTATTTGCCGAGGGAGAGAACGATACCGAGCTTTCCTTCTTTACCGGCGATGTGGAGTTGTGGGACATTGAAAACCCCGCGCTTTATGAGATGAAAACCGAGCTGTTCGATGCGGACGGAACACTTCTTGACGACAGGAAGGATGTATTCGGCTTTCGCAAGGCAGTCTTTAAAGAACGCGGTTTTTACTTGAACGGACGCAAGGTGAAGATCCGCGGCCTGAACCGCCATCAGAGCTATCCCTATGTGGGCTATGCGATGCCGGCTTCCATGCAGGTGAATGATGCAAAGATCTTGAAATACGAGCTCGGCGCAAATGCGGTCCGCACCTCACACTATCCGCAGTCCCACGATTTTATCTCTGCCTGCGATGAGCTGGGCCTCCTGGTCTTCACGGAGATGCCGGGCTGGCAGCACATCGGCGACGAGGACTGGAAGGACCAAGCAGTCGAGAATGTGAAGGACATGATCGTCGAGTACAGAAACCATCCGTCCATCATCCTCTGGGGTGTGCGCATCAACGAGAGTGTGGACGACGATGCGTTTTACGAGCGCACCAATGCCGTGGCACACGAACTCGATCCCTACCGTCAGACCGGCGGCGTGCGCTGCTACAAGAAGGGAAGTCTCCTGGAGGATGTCTACACCTACAACGATTTCCTGCACGACGGAAAGAAGAAGGGCTGCGACAAAAAGTCGGATGTCACACCCGACATGAAGAAGCCCTATCTGATCAGCGAATACAACGGTCACATGTATCCCACCAAGGCCTTCGACTGGGAGGAGCACCGCATGGAGCATATGATCCGCCATGCGAATGTTTTGGACGAGGTGGCAAAGCAGAAGAACATCTCCGGCAGCTTTGCCTGGTGCATGTTTGACTACAATACGCACAAGGATTTCGGCAGCGGCGACCGTATCTGCTATCACGGTGTGATGGATATGTTCCGCAACCCGAAGCTTGCCGCAGCGCTTTATGCGGCGCAGCAGGAGGAGCGCCCGGTGCTTGAGCTTTCCTCCACCATGGATATCGGGGAGCACCCCGGCTCCAACCGCGGCCGGATCTACATCATCTCCAATGCGGATTCTGTGAAGATGTATAAAAACGGCGTTTTCATCAAGGAGTATAAGCCGGAGGATTCGGAATATATCTTCATGAATCACGGGCCGATCCTGATCGACGACTATATCGGCGACACGCTGGAGATCAATGAAAATATGCCGCACAAGCAGGCGGAGGATGTGAAGAAGCTCTTAAACGATACGGCCAGATACGGGCTTTACGGCCTGCCGAAGGCCATGTATTTGAAGGCGCTCAAAATGATCCTCTCCTACCACATGAAGATGAGCGATGCGGTGGAGCTTTACAACAAGTACATCGGTGACTGGGGCGGCGCCTCAAAGAGCTACCGATTTGAGGCGGAGAAGGACGGAGAGATCGTAAAGACATTGGAGATCTCACCCATGACAAAGGGAAGCCTCGTTCTGACCGCGGACCATACAGAGCTCTGCGAGGATCACACCTATGACGTCGCGGCTGTCCGCATCCGCGCGGTGGACGAAAACGGAAATCTGCTTCCGTTCATGAACGATCCGGTCATCTTTAAGACCACGGGCGCCATCGAGCTGATCGGCCCCGAGGTGGCAGCGCTTGCCGGTGGCATGGGTGGTACCTATGTGAAGACCATCGGCAAAAAGGGCAAGGGCAAGCTCACCGTGACCACGCAGGGCGGCGAGTCGTACGAGATTTCATTTTCAATAGACAGATAGGAGGTAAGTGTATATGCAGTTAGGCTTCAAAGAAAAGGCAGCCTACGGCCTCGGTGCCGTGGGCAAGGATATGGTATATATGCTCTCCGCAAGCTACATCCTTTATTATTTCCAGGATGTGCTCGGCGTGAGCGCTGTGGCTATGGGCGTGATCCTGCTCGCGGCCCGCATCTTCGATGCGTTCAACGATCCCATCATGGGTATTGTTGTGGCAAAGACCAACACCCGCTGGGGGAAATTCCGTCCCTGGCTTATGATCGGAACACTGACCAACGCGGTGATCCTCTTTCTGATGTTTTCCGCGCCCCCGGCGCTTGACGGCGGCGGACTCGTGGCCTATGCCGCGGTGACCTACATCCTCTGGGGCGTTACCTATACCATGATGGATATCCCCTACTGGTCCATGATCCCGGCCTTCACCAAGGGCGGAAAGGAGCGCGAGGGCCTGACGACCCTTGCAAGATCCTGCGCGGGTGTCGGCTCTGCGCTTGTCACGATCTTCACCATGATGATCGTCCATGCCATCGGCGGTAACAACGAGCGTGCGGGCTTCCGCTATTTTGCGCTGATCGTTGCCGTCATCTTTGTGGTATTCATCACCATCACCTGTCTTGCCATCAAGGAGCAGAGTACGGTGGACATGAAGTCCCCATCAGTAGGCGAGATGTTCAAGGCATTGCTCTCCAATGATCAGGCCATGACCATTGTGATCGCCATCGTGCTGATCAACTGCTCCATCTATATCACCTCGAATCTGGTCATCTATTTCTTTAAGTATGACTTCGGCGGTACGGGATGGTACAACAGCTACACATGGTTTAATATGTTCGGCGGCGGTATCCAGATCCTCTCCATGATGCTGTTTTATCCGCTGCTTCGAAAGATCTACTCCAATACGAAGATCTTTTACATCACACTGGCAAGCGCCATCATCGGTTACGGTGTGCTCTTTGCCATCGCGTTCATTAATATGAGCAATGTGTTCATCCTCTTTATCCCGGGCTTCTTCATCTTTGCGGCCAACGGCGTTCTGCAGGTGCTGACTACCGTATTTTTGGCTAACACGGTAGACTACGGCGAGCTCAAAAACGGCCGGCGTGACGAGTCCGTGATCTTTTCCATGCAGACCTTTGTGGTGAAGCTTGCCTCCGGTATCGCAGCCTTCATCGCATCCATCTGCCTCTCCGTCAACAGCCTTTCCAACAAGGAGACGACCGAGGCGGATCAGGTGATCGACTTTGCCAAGGATGTGGCGGGCAGTGCCAAGCTGGGACTTCGCATGACCATGACCATCATCCCCATCGTGGGACTCTTTGTTGCCATCATCGTGTTCCGCAAAAAGTTTATCCTGACGGACGAAAAGGTGGAGGAGATCGCGCAGGAGATCAAGAGGAAATAGCCTATGATAGAGATCAACAACAATATCTTTGCCCTTCACACCGTGCGCACGTCCTACATCATGCGTGTCACGGAGAGTGGGCATCTGGAGCATATATATTACGGCAAAAGGATCAAAATGTCTAACGGTATAGACAATCTGTTCGAACGCCGTGAATTTCCCTATGGAAACAGTGCAGTCTACAGCGAGGACTATCCGGCACTTGTGATGCAGGATGTTAAGCTGGAGATCTCCGCGCCCGGCAAGGGTGACAACCGCGAAAGGAGCATTGTGCTCCGCTACGCGGACGGCAGCACAACCTCGGATCTTACGTTTTTATCCGCGCGGGAAAACGAGGCAGTCGCAGCTCTCGAAACGCTTCCCTGTTCCTATGTGGATGGGGAAATCTCATCGCTTGATGTGGCCCTTTACGACCGCGCCCACGGGGTGAAGGTGCTGCTTTCCTACATCGCTTATGAGGAGGCGGATGTGATCGCGCGCCGTACCCGCATTTACAATGAATCGGAGCAGACACTGACAATCGAGCGCATCCTGTCCGGGCATTTGGACCTGCCGGACAGCGACTATATTCTTTCAACCTTTCACGGGGCCTGGGCCCGCGAGATGCACCGCACGGATGTACCGCTCGTGCAGGGCTGCCACAAGGGAGGAAGCAATGTGGGCGCGTCCTCCGCAACAGCCAATCCCTTCTTTATGCTCTCGCGCCCCTATACCACGGAGGATGAGGGAGAGGCCTATGGGTTCAATCTTGTCTACAGCGGTAATCACTATGAGGCCGCAGAGGTGAGCGAATTCGATAAGACCAGGCTGGTGTGGGGCATCAACCCGGACACCTTTTCCTGGAACCTTGCGGCGGGAGAGTGCTTTGAGGCACCCGAGGCTGTCATGACCTATGCGTGCGGCGGCTTTAACGATATGAGCCGGAACATGCATCTCTTTGTAAAAAAGCATATTGCAAGAGGCTCATGGCGGGACCGTGAGCGACCGGTGCTCTTAAACAGCTGGGAGGCTGCATATTTTGATATCAATGAGGCGAAGCTTCTCCGGCTGGCCAAGGCGGGCAAGGAGGTCGGGATCGAGCTCTTTGTGATGGACGACGGCTGGTTCGGAAACAGAAACGATGATTCTTCATCTCTCGGAGACTGGGTGCCGAACAAGAAAAAGCTGCCCGGCGGGATCAGCGGTCTTGCGGAAAAGATCCATGCGCTCGGCATGGGCTTCGGCATCTGGGTGGAGCCCGAGATGGTCAACGTGAAGAGCGAGCTTTACAAAAAGCATCCGGACTGGACGTTGGAGATTCCCGGACAGCCGCACAGTGAGGGCAGAAACCAGCGTGTTCTTGACCTCTCCAAGCAGGAGGTGCAGGACTATTTGATCGGCAGCATGAGCCGCGTGTTCGCGGGCGGCGTGCGCGGTGCCGACATCAAAAAGGAAGCAGGCGGGGACATACGGACCACGGCGCCTGTGGACTATGTGAAATGGGATATGAACCGGAATATGACGGATGTGTTTTCACAGGGTGCCGCGCCGGAAGCGCAGGGCGAGGTATCACACCGTTACATGATCGGTCTGTATCGCGTGATGGGAGAGCTGACTCGCCGTTTCCCGCGCATCCTCTTTGAGGGCTGTGCATCCGGCGGAAACCGTTTTGATCTCGGAATCCTCTCTTATTTCCCGCAGATCTGGGGCAGTGACGACACCGATGCCATCGCGCGGGCCGACATTCAAAACGGATACAGCTACGGCTATCCGCTCTCTACGGTTGGGGCACATGTGTCCGGCGTGCCGAACCATCAGACCCTGCGGATCACACCGCTTGAGACAAGGGTTGCGGTGGCTTCCTTCGGGGTGCTTGGGTACGAATGCAACCTCTGCGATATGAAAAAGGAAGAACTCGATAAGCTTGCAAGGCAGATCGAGCAGTATAAGACACTGCGAAAGCTCTTTTTTGCCGGAAGCTTTTACCGCGGGAAGAGCTTTACGGGACAGTATGCCGGCCGCGGCGAGAACAATGTGACGGAGTGGACGGTGGTCTCACCCGATCAAACGCAGGCAGTTGTCATGCTGCTCCAAAAGCAGACGGTTCCGAACAGACAAAACTACCTGCTGCATCCGCAGGGACTTGCGGAGGACAAGGTTTACCGCTTCAGAGGCGGCATGGGAAAGCTTTCCATCAAGCTGTTCGGCGACCTGGTCAACACGGTTTCGCCGGTGCACATCAAACAGGATTCGGTGGCACATGCCATGCTGTCACGCTTTGTCAAGCTTGACAGTGAAACGGAGGAGATCATCGCCGGCGGAGATTCGCTGATGCACGGCGGGATCGCGCTTGCTCCGGCCTACGGCGGAACCGGCTTTAACGATAAGACACGTGTCTTCCCGGATTACGCGGCAAGACTTTATTACATTGAAGAAAACAAGGAGGAAGGCAAATGACGATCTTAGTGACGGGCGGCGCAGGATATATCGGCAGTCATACCTGCGTGGAACTCTTGAATGAAGGCTACGATGTGGTCGTGGTTGATAATCTTTATAATTCCAGCAAGAAGGCATTGGACCGTGTGGAGCAGATCACCGGGAAAACGCTCAAGTTTTATGAGGCTGATATCTGTGATGCCGCGGCGATGAACCGCGTGCTCGACGAAAACAAGATTGACTGCGTGATCCACTTCGCAGGCTTAAAGGCAGTGGGCGAGAGTGTGGAAAAACCGCTGGAATACTATGAGAATAACATCGGCGGAACGCTGACTCTCTCGAAGGCCCTGCGGGACCACGGCGTGAAGAATATCATCTTTTCTTCCTCGGCCACCGTATACGGGGATCCGGCATTTATCCCCATCACGGAGGAGTGTCCCAAGGGAATCTGTACCAATCCCTACGGCTGGACCAAGCATATGATCGAGCAGATCCTGACGGATTTTCACACGGCGGATCCTGCGTGGAATGTGATACTGCTTCGCTATTTCAATCCGATCGGTGCCCATGAGAGCGGGCTGATCGGTGAGGACCCGAAAGGGATCCCGAACAATCTCGTGCCCTACGTGGCGCAGGTGGCTGTCGGAAAGAGAGAGAAGCTCGGCGTGTTCGGCAACGACTATGATACTCCGGACGGTACCGGAGTCAGGGATTATATCCACGTGGTGGACCTTGCGAGGGGCCATGTGGCGGCCGTAAAGAAGCTTGCGGAAAACCCCGGGGTGAAGGTATATAACTTAGGGACAGGAAACGGCCAGAGCGTACTTGAGGTGGTGAAGGCCTTTGAAAAGGCCTGCGGTCATGAGATCCCTTATGAGATCAAACCGCGCCGTGCAGGCGATATCGCGACCTGCTATGCCGATGCGAGCCTTGCAAAGAAAGAGCTCGGCTGGGAGGCACAGTACGGGATCGACGAGATGTGCGCATCATCGTGGAAGTGGCAGAGTATGAATCCGGATGGGTACAATTCATAGAGGTGCAGGATATGATAATAAATGAATGGAAAGATAAAATAGCATCCGGTGCGATGGATGCCCGCCTTGCGGAGCTTTATTCGGATGCGAACCTTGACAGGCAGAGAACGCGGTATGTGAAGGCACTTGCGTCTTATCAGGAAAGCTTTTCTGTCGGAGACGACGCGGAG
Source organism: uncultured Lachnospiraceae bacterium (assembly GCA_902783015.1). Classification (GTDB taxonomy): domain Bacteria; phylum Bacillota; class Clostridia; order Lachnospirales; family Lachnospiraceae; genus Coprococcus_C. Next base: position 1,120 of record CACZPL010000155.1, on the reverse strand, counting down.
ATTTCCCTTTTCTCGGCTCCGGGCCGTACGGAGATCGGCGGAAACCATACCGATCACCAGCACGGAAACGTGCTCTGTGCCTCGGTGAGCGTGGATGCCATTGCCGTGGCAGGGAAGACGGATGGCGGTGTGGTGCGTGTGCTCTCCGAGGGCTACGACATGTTGACTACAACAATAGACAAGTTGGATAAGGATCCGGCCGAGGAGGGCAAGACCATTGCCCTCATCAAGGGCGTGCTCTTTGCCATGCGGCAGGCGGGCTACGAGATCGGCGGGTTTGACGCTTATATTACAAGCGAGGTGCTCTCGGGGTCCGGGCTTTCCTCTTCGGCAGCATTTGAGACCGTGATCGGCACCATCATCTCGGGCTTATACAATGATATGAAGGCGGATGCCGTCGAGATCGCAAAGTACGGACAGTTTGCGGAAAATGATTTCTTCGGCAAGCCCTGCGGGCTCATGGATCAGATGGCCTGCTCCGTGGGTAGCCTGTGCCAGATTGATTTTGAGGACCCGGAAAACCCGAAGATCAAGCGGATCGCGTTTGATCTTGATGCGGCAGGCTACGCGCTCTGTATCACGGATACGAAGGGATCGCATGCGGATCTGACCGATGATTACGCCGCAGTGCCGGCGGAGATGAAACAGGCAGCGGCTTGCTTCGGAAAGCAGGTGCTGCGCGAGGTGCCCGTAGAAGAGCTTATGGCGGGCATTCCGATGATCAGAGAAAAATGCGGTGACAGGGCAGCCCTCCGCGCCCTGCATTTTGCGGCCGAGAACGAACGCGCCGTGTCGGAGGGAAAGGCACTCGAACAGGGGGATTTTGCAGCCTTCCTGCAGATCTTCAAGGCGTCGGGCGATTCCTCCTTTAAGTATCTGCAAAACGTATACACCAACAAGGATGTAGCGCATCAGAACGTTTCCGTAGGTCTTGCGGTGAGCGAGGCGGTGCTCGGTAGCGACGGTATTGCGAGAGTACACGGCGGAGGATTTGCCGGGACCATGCAGGCCTTCGTGAAAAAGGAGGCCGTGCCGCGCTACGTGACTGCCATGGATGCTTTGTACGGAGCAGGGGCCTGTGCCGTCATGCAGATCAGAAAGTACGGGGGTGTGAGAGTAT
>CACZPL010000154.1 GCA_902783015.1 uncultured Lachnospiraceae bacterium | reverse complement strand
TTATATATTTCCTTTTTCCCGCAGCTGATCGCGGGTCCGATCATCAAGTATCACGATATGGAAGCGGAGATCGCGGAGCGCCATCAGACCATGGACGATGTGTATTTCGGCATTCGCCGCTTTATCATCGGTCTTTCCAAAAAGGTGTTGATCGCAAATACGGTGGCCATGGCCGCGGATGCGCTTGCCGAAAGTCCCGGCGAGATCGGCACGGGCGGCGCCTGGCTTCTTGCAATCTGCTATGCGCTTCAGATCTACTACGACTTTTCGGGTTACAGTGACATGGCGATCGGCCTTTCCCGTATGTTCGGATTTCATTTCAAGGAAAACTTCATGTACCCTTATGCTGCGGACAGTATCAAGGATTTCTGGAGGCGCTGGCACATCTCGCTCTCTACCTGGTTTAAGGAATATGTCTACATTCCGCTGGGCGGTAACAGAAAGGGGCGGGTGCGCACCTACGTCAATAAATATATCGTGTTTTTGCTCACGGGGCTCTGGCACGGCGTCAGCTTGAATTTCGTGACCTGGGGGCTGCTGCACGGGACCTGTTCCGTGCTCGAGGAGACGAAGCTCTCGGTGCAAAGGATCAGATCCCGGGTGATCCGTACCCTGATCACCTTTGTCATCTGTGTCTGTGCCTTTGTCATCTTTCGGATGGAAAAGCTTTCCGAAGGGCTTTTGATCCTGCGAAAGATGTTTGTGCCGGCGGCCGCATCCGTCACCGGAAGCATGACCTGTTTATCCTGCCTGACTCCCGGACTTTTGATCGGCCTTTCCTGCGGCATCCTCTTTATGCTGCCGTGGTATAAAGGCTTTACGGAAAAGAAACGGGAGAGCGTGCTTTGGCAGGGCGTAAGCGGTGTGCTCTGTTTGGGCGTGCTGATGCTTTCTCTTTTGACACTGGCCTCGGATGCCTACAATCCGTTTATCTATTTCAGGTTCTGATCCTGATTGTTTGAGGTATTAAATGCGTATACTGAAGCTTTCATTCATCTTCATATTTTTTGCGCTGATCAGCCTGCCGCTCATCGGCCTTTTATGGTACATGGAACCTGCGGCAACAGAGAACAAGGTGCTCGCAAAGGCGCCGCAGCTGACCGGGGAAAAGGGCCTTAACACCTCCTTCCTTGCGGATACGGAGCAGTGGTATGCGGATCACTTTGCCTATCGACAGGAGCTGGTGACCGCAAATGCGCTTGTCCGCGCAAAGGTATTATCCGAGTCTGCGGAGTCCCTTGCTGTTGTGGGCACGGAGGGCTGGAGCTATCTTGCGGTGACGCTTCCCGACTATCAGGGAACGAAGAAGCTAAGCGACCGCGGCCTTTATGCCTGTGCCCGGACGCTTTCGCTGATGCGGGAATACACGGAAAGCCGTGGCGGATACTTTGTGTTTGCGAGCGCGCCCAACAAGAATACACTCTACCCGGAGCATATGCCCTATTATTACAAAAGGACGAAGGACGAGAGCAATCTGTCAAGGCTGACACCGCTATTGGACAGCGAGAGCATTACCTATGCGGATTTAAAAAGTCTCTTTGAAGCCGATGAGAGGGTACTGTATCACAAGGGAGATTCCCACTGGGATAACCGCGGTGCGGCCATGGTGCAGCACGAGCTGTTTTTGAAAGCCGGAAAGACACATACGGACTTCACACAGCTGTCACCGACCTTGCGGGATGATTTCGTGGGCGATATCGACCGGATCCTGTATCCGCAGGCAACGCACCCCGAGACGGAATACGACTACGGCGCGTACATGCATTTTACATATACGGATACGGAGGATGTGACGGCAAACACCGTGAGAACCGAAAACCCGTCAAAGGAGGGCAGTCTGCTGTGCTTCCGGGACTCCTTCGGAAATTCGCTGTTGCCGTTTTTGGCCGAGGATTATCAAAGCGCGTACTTTTCCAAGGAGGTGCCTTACCGCTTGGATTATATCGATGCGCTCGGTGCGGATACCGTGATCGTGGAGCTGGTGGAGAGAAACCTAAATCACCTGATCGTCATGGCACCCGTGTTCCCGGCGCCGCTTCGGGCAGTGGACATAGATGCCGCGGAACCCTTGCAGGACTGTGACACGCAATTTGCCTTTGAAAAATTTGAGGGATATTACAAGCTGTACGGCATCTGTGATCCCGCATCTCTGTCCGATACGGGGAAGATCTGCATCAGTCTGCAAAGCGACGATGCGTCGTTTGTTGTGGAGGCCACACCGGCGGATGAATACTCCAATCTCGGCGAGGGAACGGACTACGGTTTTGTGGCCTACATTTACGAAAATTCTCTCCCGGCAGGCAATTATAAGGTTGAAATTTTGACCGAAACCATGTATACATATAGATATGATACAGGACAAACCATCACCTTTGAGTGATGATAAAAGAAAGGACCGGACATGACGCACTTTAAAAAATGCCGTCTTTTGCTTTTGGCCGGCTTGATGGCGGTCTGCGCTGTCGGATGCGGAAAGGAACAGGCTACGACGAAGGCCGATGTGACGACCGAGACAAAGACGACGGAGGCAAAGACCACGGAAAAGTCGACGACGGAAGCAAAGACGACAGAGAAAAAGACAACCGAGGCAAAGACCACGGAAAAGAAGACGACAGAGGAAAAGACCACGGAAGCACCGGCAACGACCGCTGCTCCGGCCACCACGGCGGCACCCGCGCCGACTGCGGCACCGGCACCTGCCGATACCGAAGCACCCGCGCCGGCAGATACGGAAGCACCTGCGCCTGCGGATACAGAAGCGCCCGCACCGGTCACCTCGGAGGAACCGGTCGTCGAAGAACCGTATCCGGTTTCGAAGGTACCCAACTGTGAGATCGGCGGCTGGGACATCACCTACAGCGACGGAACCGTGGTACATGTGGATGAATAAGGAGAATAAAGGGGGAGCAAAATACTATATGAAACGCTTGATGAGATTATTTGTCAGCTTATGTATGCTCGCGTTCCTGGCTGTACCGGCCTGTACGGTCTATGCAGCGGAGAGAGAGCAGACGGAGGAGCTTGAAACCGTATATTCGCGCCGTGAGGAGCTCGGCGCCGCCAAGGTGAAGAATCCGACCATCTCGGTCGTTGCGCATCAGGAAAGCTTCGGCAATCTTCCCGCGGTGAGCAACGGCGTGGCTGCCGGAAGACCGGGCAGCGGAAAGCGTCTGGAGGGCGTCTATATCGGATGCAAGATTCCGAAGGGGCTTTCGGGTACCGTTACCTACAGAAGTCATGTACAGTCTGTCGGCTGGCAGGGCTGGGTGACCAAGGGAAATCTTTCCGGCACACTCAATGAGGGGAAACGTCTGGAGGCCATCCAGATCCAACTGACGGGAACCCTTGCAAAGAAATATAACATTTATTATCGTACCTATATCTCGGGCATCGGTTGGATGTCCTGGGCAAAGAACGGAGAGGTTTCCGGGACCACGGGTTACGGTGCCACACTGGAGGGCATTCAGGTGCTCCTGGTGAAGAAGGGTGCCAAGAATACACCGAAGAATACCAAGTATCCCAGCATCACAACCGAGAATACCAACGATCTTTACTACCGCGGGCACGTGCAGACCTACGGCGATATCGCACCCGTAAAAAACGGTGCGACGCTTGGTGTGCTCGGACAGTCCAAGCGCATGGAGAATATCACCATCGCCATGACGCACAACAAGGGACAGTTCGGCGGCTGTATCCAGTATCGAGCTCACGTGCAAAACTACGGTTGGATGGACATGGTGACGGAGGGCAACACCTGCGGCACCAGCGGTCAGGGACTGCGTATGGAAGCCATTTCCATAGCGCTTACCGGAGATATCGCGAAGTATTTTAACATCTGCTATCGCGTGCATATTCAGACCTTCGGCTGGCTCTCCTGGGCAAGAAACGGTGAGAACGCCGGCAGCCAGGGCTACGGAAAGCGTATTGAGGGAATCGAGATACGCCTGGTACCGAAGTTTGATAATACCCCCATGGATACTACGGTTGCCTATATGTACAGAAAGGCTGCCGTGGATCTTGACGTGCCTCTGTTTTTGCAGAGCCCGGAGCTTCCCAGCGGCTGTGAATCCTGTGCCCTTACCATGGCGCTTAACTATTGGAAGTTCGGTCTGAAGAAGACGGATATCGCAGATAAGTGGCTGACCAGAGGCTCTGATTTTATGATGACCTTTAACGGTTCGCCCTATGTCGAGGAGGGCGGATGTATCTACGCGCCGGGTCTTACCAATGTGGCAAACAATTTCCTGATCGCCAAGGGAAGCTTCCGCCGGGCGCACAACATTACCGGCGCATCCCTTGATACGCTCAAGATGTACCTGTCGAGCGGTTATCCCGTGATGGTGTACTTTACCTCCGACTACGGTCCGTCCGTGTTCGCGGGGAATACCTCCGTGTACAACGGCAAGGTGTACAAGATGTCCGTGAATCTGCACTGCATCGTGCTCTCGGGCTTTGATGACAACAATCACACCGTAAAGCTCACGGATTCCATCTGGGGACTTCGCAGGATCTCGCAGGCAGATTTTGAAAAGACTTTTGAGACCATGTACCGCATGGCAATCGTAATATACTGAGGTGTAGGCTTTGAATAAACGCAGTCATATATTTAAACGTTTTTTTGCGCTGTTTACCATAGCGGCGGTACTGCTGACTGCGTTGCCCGGACATGTGAAGGCGGCGGGTTACTTTCACGATGTGTTTGATATAGAGGTTACCGTGCGCCAGGAAAGCTATGGGCTGTTGGATGCCGTAAAGAGCGGTGAGATCGCAGGGAAAACCGAGACCGGGAAGAGACTTTTATCCTTAAAGATCGATGTGACCCGCTTCGGCCGCTCGTTTGAAAACTGTATGAGCTATTGCACCTACTCCGATCGGAGCGGCTGGTCGGGCTGGGTGTCCGCGGGCGGAACTGCGGGTGAGAATAAAACCGGTGACTATATCAGTGGTGTCAGGATCGACCTGACAGGCGTGTTCGGAGAGCTTTATGATGTCTATTATCGAAGCTATGTATCCGGTATCGGCTGGCTTTCCTGGGCAAAGAACGGAGAGGACTCGGGTGTTCTTTTCGGGGATGTCGGAATCGAAGCCGTTCACGTGATCCTCTGCAAAAAGCAAGTGGCTTATGCGCCGGTGATGGGCGGTTGTACCGCAATCTCCGAAGCGACGCTGGATATGCTTCACTGTGAAGCAATAAACGAGGATGACGAAACCGTACAGGCTAAGAACGGAGAGGTGCTCGGCAATCCCTCGGAGGGGAAGTTCCTTTCGACCTTTTCGGCAAAGCTTTTGCGAAAGTCCGGGATGTTTTCCGGGGATATCTGTTACCGTGTCTGCTTTGAGGAAGAGGGCTGGCAGAAGGAGTGTGCCGGAGGCCGGTACACGGAACCAAAGGATAAGGAGCATAAGCTCTGTGCCGTCTCCATGACGCTGCAGGGCGAGATCGCTGACTACTGTGATGTCTATTACCGCGTTTATATTCAGACCTTCGGCTGGTTGTCCTGGGCAAAGAACGGTGCCTACGCCGGAAGCGAGGAAATCGGAAAGCGCGTGAAGGCCGTAGAGGTGCGCCTTGTTGTAAAAGGCGCAACACCGCCCGAGGGTTACGGCGGCTTTTCGTACCTGACCGCGGATGATGTCTGCGAGATCGATGTGCCCTACATTTGTCAAAACCCGGAGCTTCCGCAGGGCTGTGAGTCCGTGGCACTGACCATGGTTCTTAACTATTACGGCTACAGTCTGAAAAAGACAGAAATCGTGGATAAGTACCTGATCTACGATGACAATTATATGATCGGTTTTCGCGGGTCGCCGTTCGGCAGTCCGGGCGGCTGCATCTATTCACCGGGGCTTACGAACACGGCAAATGTCTTTTTGAAAAAGCAGGGGAGCAAGCTGCGCGCCTACAATCTGCTCGGGACAAATGCCTACGAGCTTTTCACCTATGTAGCAAACGGGTCACCGGTGCTTGTGTGGACTACCATCGATTATCAGAAAGCGAGCTTTAACGGCGTCGAGATGGAATACGCCGGAAAGACCTACGGTATGGCATCGAACCTTCATTGTACTGTTTTGAAGGGGTATGATATCAATAAACAGACGGTGACGCTGCTCGATCCCATCACGGGAGAAAAGACGCTGAATATCGATACGTTCATAGAGATCTACGACAGCATGTATCAGCAGGCTGTTGTAATATATTAAGGCGATTTAGTCATGCACAGATTTTACCTGAACGAGGAAAACAGCCTCGGCGCGGATGATGTGATCCGCCTGACCGGGGAGAGCTACAATCACATAAAAAACGTGCTCCGGCTGTCGGTCGGGGACGAGCTTCTGGTCGGGGATGGAAACGGAAAGGATTATGCCTGTTCCATCCTTTCGCTTGAGCAGGAGGTCTGTCTGGCAAAGGTCACGGATTATTTCGACAATGCCGCGGAGCTTCCCGTAAGGATCACGCTCTACCAGGGCGTGCCGAAGGGGGACAAGCTGGAACTGGTGATCCAGAAGGCCTGTGAGCTCGGGGCGGAGACCATCGTGCCGGTCATGATGAAGCGCACGATCGTAAAGCTCGACGAAAAGAAGGCGGACAAAAAGACAGAGCGCTACAATAAGATCGCGGAGTCCGCGGCCAAGCAGTGCGGGCGCGGCGTGATCCCGAAGGTCCGGGAGTTTATGTCTTTTGAGGCTGCGCTTGCCGATGCCGGGACCTTGGACAGAGTCTTTATACCCTATGAGGATGCAAGGGGCATGGAGGCGGCAAGAGATGAGGTGCGCGCCTTAAAAAACGACGGGGTGAAATCCCTCGGCATTTTTATCGGGCCGGAGGGCGGCTTTGCCGCGGAGGAGATCGAGCTTGCAAAAGAAGCGGGCGGACGCATCCTATCACTCGGAAACAGGATCCTTCGCACTGAGACCGCCGGGCTTGCCATGCTTTCCATCCTGGGATTTTATCTTGATACATAACGGAGTAAACTATGAATATCTATTTTGACAATGCGGCAACCACGCGCCCCTTTGATGAGGTACGTGAGTTGATGAACAGACTGATGGAGGAGGATTACGGCAATCCGTCCTCCCTGCATATGAAGGGTGTGGATGCCGAGGATCACATCAAGGAGGCGCAAAAGACTCTTTGCAACATTTTGAAATGTAAGGATAAGGAGCTTGTCTTTACCTCCGGAGGTACGGAGAGCAACAATCTTGCGTTGATCGGCGGTGCCCTTGCCAAAAGGCGCGCCGGAAAGCATATCATCTCCACGGGGATCGAGCACGCCTCGGTTCATGCGCCGCTTGACTTCTTGAAAAAGGAAGGGTATGAGATCACCCTGGTCGGGACCGACAGCAAAGGTCTGATCGACCCGGAGGAGATTGCGTCAAATATCCGGGAGGACACGATCCTGGTTTCCTGTATGCTGGTAAACAACGAGATCGGCGCAGTCGAGCCCTGTGGTGAGATTGCCAAAGCCATCCGCGCAAAAAAGCCGGATATCTACTTTCACATCGATGCGGTTCAGGCCTTCGGCAAGCTTCCCGTGATCCCGAAGCAGCTGGGCTGTGACCTCCTATCCGTGAGCGGACACAAGATCCACGGTCCGAAGGGCTCGGGCTTTTTATACGTGAAAGAAAAGACTTTGCTTCGTCCAATCATCTACGGCGGCGGCCAGCAGCACGATATGCGCTCGGGCACCGAGAATGTGCCGGCGATCTGCGGCATGGGGCTTGCGGCAAAGAAGATCTATGACGGCTTTGACGCGCACGTCGCACATCTTGCATCGTTGAAGGAACGCCTTAGAACAGGGCTTGCGGCACTTGAGAATGTGTACGACAATTCCGGCGAGGCACCGCATATCGCTTCCTTCTCCTTTGTGGGAGTCCGCTCGGAGGTCATGCTGCACGCGCTTGAGGACAAGGGCATCTATGTCTCCGCCGGTTCTGCCTGCTCGTCCAATAAGCCGCATGTGAGCAATGTGCTCACCTGTATCGCCCTGCCGAAGGA
>CACZPL010000153.1 GCA_902783015.1 uncultured Lachnospiraceae bacterium | reverse complement strand
GTTTTTATCAGGGCTTGGACCCGGCGGAAACGATCCGTTACTTTGAAGAAAAGGTAGCCGACCGCTTCCCCGCCATACCGAAGGTCAGCTTTACCGCGCAGGATGTGCACCCCTCGCTCCAGGGCATCGGCGCTCCGGCCTTTTACATGGTACCGCCCATAGATGATTACGAGAACAACTCCATCTATATTGACCCTTCCGCGCAGAAGGAAAGCACCTCCCGCATCTGGAGTACACTGGCCCACGAAGGAATACCGGGACATATGTACCAGTTTACCTACTATATGAGTACGAATCCGTATCCGATCCGTCTGATCATGGATTTTGACGGTTACTCGGAGGGCTGGGCCACTTATATAGAAGACCTGTGCTACGAATACTATGACTACGGTGAGCACCAGGAGTTGTTCGCCTCTCTCTCCCGCCTGAACAACGAGCTCAACTATCTTGTCTCCTCAAGGATCGAAATCGGCGTGAACTACGAGGGCTGGGATTTGGAACGCTGCAAGGAATACATGCGCAGCCTCGGCTTCGGCGATGAGATCGAGGAGCTCTATGACTATGTGATCGCAGAACCGGTCAACTATCAGATGTACACCATGGGCTGGCTGGAATTCAAGGATTTAAAGACCTACGCAAAGGGAATGCTGAAGGAGAAGTTTGATGAACAGGAGTTTCACAAGGTGATCCTGGATGCGGGCCCGTCGAAGTTTTACCAGCTGCGAAAGGTCGTCACTGAGTATATAGAAAGCAAATAAGAGGTTACATATGAAAAAAATCGTTCTTACCGGCGGCGGGACTGCCGGACATGTCACCCCGAATATCGCATTGATCCCCACGCTGCAGGATCGCGGCTATGAGATCACCTACATCGGTTCCAAGGACGGCATCGAAAAAAAGCTGATCGAGGAGATGGGCATCCCCTACTACGGGATCTCCACCGGCAAGCTGCGCCGCTACCTAAGCGTAGAGAACCTGAAGGATCCCTTCAAGGTGATCCACGGTGTCCGCGAGGCTAAGAAGCTGATGAAGGAGCTCGCACCGGACATCGTGTTTTCAAAGGGCGGTTTTGTGGCCGTTCCGGTGGTAATGGCGGCAAGCTCGAAGAAAATCCCTGTCATCATTCACGAATCCGACATGACTCCGGGGCTGGCAAACAAACTCTGTATCCCGAAGGCAGCGCGCGTCTGCTGCAACTTCCCGGAAACCTTGGAAAAACTCCCTGAGGGAAAGGCAGTTGTCACGGGAACCCCGATCCGCGGAGAACTCTTTTCCGGAGATGCACTGGCTGCCATGAAGTTCTGCGGCTTCACCGAAACCCGTCCCACCCTTTTGGTGGTAGGCGGCAGCACCGGCGCACTGCACGTGAACGAAGCCATCTGGAGCTGCTTGGACCGCCTGACGGAGAAGTTCAATGTGATCCACCTGTGCGGCAAGGGAAAGACCAATCCGGAGAAAAACGGACATCCGCACTACGTGCAGTTCGAATACATCAAGCAGGAATTAAAGGATCTCTTTGCCCTGGCGGATGTGGTGGTATCCAGAGCGGGTGCCAATGCCATCTGCGAGCTTTTGGCACTACGCAAACCGACGGTACTGATTCCGCTGCCGCTTTCGGCCAGTCGCGGCGACCAGATCTTAAACGCGGAGTCCTTTGAAAAGCAGGGGTATGCGAAGGTGCTTAAGGAGGAGGATCTGACGGACGACTCTCTGTTTAAGGCGATCGACGAGGTGTTTGCGCAGCATGAGGTCTACATCAAGAATATGGAGCTTTCGAATCAGAAGGATTCGATTTCCATGATCGCCGATATGTTGGATGAATTTGCAAACCAGTAAGTAGCGACGAAAGCGTGTGCATATATATCGGATCCGAAAATTTCCCCGATAATCATTTTCGGATCCGACATATATGCACACGCTTTCTGTTTAACGGTATATCTAAACCATGGTTTATTCCCAGCTTTTGCACATTCTTTGGTACATTTCCTTTAGGTCTACGGTCGGTTTCCAGCCGAGTCCCCGAAGCTTTTCGGAGGAAAGCCGCATATTCGTATCCGGCGCATAGCCGAAGGTAAGCGCATCCTCCGGGATGTCGAAGGTCAGCTTTTCCTTGCCGGATCCGACGGCGTCGATCACCACCTGTGCCATTTCCTTCACGCGCATCACAGTGTTTTCGTTTACGATGGTGTAGGCCTCCGAAACCTTTCCCTTTAAGGCAAGACAGAGCAAGCCGCCCAAGGCATCCTTGGTATAACAGTAGTTCCCGACGGAATTTCCTGCCGTGTGCAGCACGATATCCTCGCCTGCAAGCACGCTTCTTGCAAAGGAGGCAAACACGCGGCTCTCGTTTCTCGAAACTCCCGCGCCGAAGATCAGTCCGAGACGCGCGATGGTTACCGGCACGCCGTACTCCTTTGCATAGGAGGCACAGAGGCATTCACACATACGCTTACCCTCGGAATAGGAGCTTCGCACACTCAGACAGTCGATGTAACCGAGCTTCTCCTCGGTAATTGGATTGTCCTCCTCGCGTGTCTGGCCGAAGGCCTCCATGGAGGAAAAGTACACAACCTTTTTCACCTGCTTTGCGCGGGCGAGCTCCATCACATTCTCGGTACCGAACACACCGATGCGGATCAGCTCCACCGGATGCTCCACCATAAACTTCGAGGTGGTCACACTGGCGCAGTGAAAGATGTAGTCTACATCTTTAGACAAAATGATCTGGTCAACGATATCGCCGTATACTACGGAGAAGTAGTCCTCTCCGACGGCATCGCCGAACAGCGCATTCACCTTCTCCTCGTTTCTTGCGAAAATGATGATATTCGTGTCCGTACCGCGGCTCTTACGATAGTATAAAAAAAGCTTGGTGAGCAAGGAGCCGATCAGCCCCGTGGCTCCCGTGATAAAGATCGAAGCGTGCTCAAACTCGCTCCAGTCGATATAATCGCTGTCGATCAGCGCTTCGAAATCTTCCTTTACAAGAGTGTTTAATGCCATGGTCTACTCCTCCTCTATAAAACTGGTATTTTTACCGTTGACTAACGCTTTAAACAAATGATAATCCATCGGCGTCGTGATCTTGATATTCTCCACGGGTCCCTCCACCGTGTGGAGCACGGCGCCATAGTGCTGCATCAGCATGGCGGAGTCGATCATCTCCTCCTTCTTTTCCGCAAGGGAACGCTCATGTGCCGCAATAATGTCGGAGAGCACAAAGCTCTGGGGTGCCCGCGCCAGCCGGCACATCTTTCGATCCGCCACCTTGGAAATGTCTCCCTTCTCATCCGTCTCGATGATCGTCTCGATAGCCGGCACCACGGTGATTGCATTCCCGTTCTTTTTCACACTCTCGATATTATCCGTGATCAGCTTTTCATCGATCAGAGGGCGTACCCCGTCGTGGATCAAAACGATCACATCCTCTGCCGGAACACCGACCGCATCCCTGATGGCAAAGAGTCCGTTTCTGATGGACGCCTGTCCGGTAGCTCCGCCGGGTACCACCTTCAGGACCTTTTTGATCCCATAGGTTAAAAGCTGTTCATTTAAGTAATCGATCCAGTCATCCTTGCACACGACCACGATCCCGTCTATATCGGGATGCTTCTCAAAATGCTCGATCGTATAGATAATGATGGGTTTTCCGTTCAGCGTCAGGAACTGTTTCGGTTTGTCGGATCCCTTCATCCTTGTTCCCGTTCCGCCGGCAAATATTAATCCTATGTTCATATTATTCTTCCTTCTTCTGAATCAATCTGTTGATCACCTGATTCCAGGCCATGACCACAATATCATTCTTTAAAAACATCAGCGCGGCAAGATAAAGAGCTCCGCCGCCGACCACCGTCGCAAGTACGGTCACAAGCATTCCCGTCCCCGCTGCATGGAGCGCAAAGTAGATCGCCACCATCGGCAGGCACGCGATGACACTCTGTGCAAGCTGCGGCACCACGGATTCGATCTTATAAAGCGAACGTCCCCGAATAACAGCAAAGAGGAAGATCGCAGCCTCCGCCGCAATGGTCCCGATGGCCGCACCGTCCTTGCCGTAGATCGGGATCAGCACGGCATTCGCGATCAGATTCGTGACCGCTCCGATGATCACCGCCAGCGTTGCCCAACTGTCCTTTCGGAACGCGATGAAGATCTGATTGATGAGCACGCCGTTCTCTAAAGCGATCAGCACCTCCAACATGAGAAGCTGTAGCGTAAAGCCGGCCGCGCCGTACTCCTCACCCGCAAAGAGCACCAGCACGGGCTTTGCGAGAAAGAAGATCCCGACCACACAGGGCACGCCGAGCAATGCGATAGCCCGCACCGTAAAATCATTCAGGCGTCGGCCCTCTGCCTCGTCCCGCTTCAGGGTGTAGGACACCCGAGGTGTCATGATCACGCGGACACAGGCAACCAGCGAGGTGATCACCACGGTGATCTTGATGGCCGCACCGTAAAGCCCTACCTCCGTATCACTCTCCGTGATAAATCCGAGCATGCTCCGGTCCATCACAAGGTAGACCGAGGCCGCAAGATCCATCACAAAGATCAGACACATGGGTTTGAAATGCTTAATAAAGTTTTCGTTAAATATCGGACGCACCCGGATATATTTGTGGGCGCGCACAAAATTCAGGATATTGGAGCCGACACTCGAGGTGATCAGTACCCCGGCGTAGATCAGATAATCCTCCGGCTTCTTTACAAATACATACAGCAGGACCACGGAGATCAGCTGGAACACAAAGGAACGCACCGTGATGTAAGCATATTCCTCGTGGATGTTGTATAACCACTCCATGCCCATGGAAGTGAGCAGGATCGTGAGCGAAAACAGACACATGAGCCCACGGTAGGGCGCAAATTTGTCTATCATGATAGTCAAAAAACAGGCGATATAGGAAATGATCACCGTGACCACATTGACTGCGAGCACCTCGCCCGCAAAACGGGACAGCTTCTCCTTGTCATCGCGGATCCGCGCACCCTCACGCACCGCGTAACCGCTCACGCCGAAGGCGCCGAGCAAAGAAAAATACGTGATGTTCGCCTGCGCGTAATCGATCTTTCCGAGAGAGGCCGCCCCCAGCACACGCGTGGCGTAGGGGAAGGTGATCAGCGGAAAGACCACGCCCATCATGGTCTTGAGCAAACTATATACAAAATTCTTACCCAAAGATTTTTGCTTTTCCATGCAATCCTACTTCTTGAACCGGAATTTGTTGAGTACCGCCATGCCGCTGTTTAACACGAGCAGCAACGGTTTATATCTCCTGGTATAAAAGAGCTTTAACGTGATATAGACACGCACGTTTTCCTTTTTGATACGCGCAAAGGTCTCCTCATCGATCTCGCCCGAAAAAAGCGGGTGTCTTCGCAGCCGACGCAGCTCATGCAGCTTCTCCTCTTTTGTGAGATCACAGCTTTTTAAGGACATATATTCGATGGTCGGATACAGATACTCGTTCACATAGAAGGTATACTTTACCGCCGGGTCCACCCGGTCCTTGCACACATCCTGCAAAAAGCAGTTTTCTATGTTCATGTTTCTGATGTTATCGTTTAGAGATTCTCTGTAAAATTTGCGGGATGTACTGTGGGAATACCGCTGCGACCAGACATAATAATGCTTGCTGTTGTATGCGGCACGCCTCGTGTGGAGTAAAAAGCGCAGAGAAAAATTGACATCCTCTAGACCGTGCTTAAAGCGCTCGTCAAAGCGCACGTGATATTTTTCGATCACGCTGCGTTTAAAAAGCGCCGACCAGACACCGTCCTCCTTGCGCACATTTTTGTAGTGCTCCGCAAACTCCGCTCTGTCGAGCACCCCTGATTTCAGATCATAGACGGAAGAGAGCACCGCGCCGTTTTCCTTTACGATACGCTTCTCGATGGCAAAGCGCATCAGATCCGCATCATTTTCCTTTGCGATGGCGTAATTTTCCGAAAGAAGACCCGGCAGGTATTCGTCATCGTTGTCGCAAAAGGTCACGTACTCACCCGTCGCAAGCGAAAGCCCCTCATTTCTCGCAGAACAGATACCGCCGTTTTGCTTGTGGATCACCTTGACGCGGGGATCCTTTCTTGCGAAATCATCGCACAGCGCATCGCTCATATCCGTGCTCCCGTCGTCCACCAGGATCAGTTCAAAGCTGTCAAAATCCTGGTCGAGCACACTCTTTACCGCGTGGGGCAGGTAATTCTCGGAATTATAAACCGGCATGATCACACTGATCTTACACATATCAACAACCTCGTCTTATCTTCTTATCATTCGGCAGCTTTAACTCGTAAGGGTAATGACTCTTTCTCTTATCCTCCGGCGGCAGCTGCATATAATCGCCGAACATTCCCCTAAGGTTTCTGTCATAGTTCTTCGGGAAATTGAGCTCTATATCCTCAAAGGGAAGCTTTTGGAGCGGAAAGATGTCCTCCACATAATAGGTACTGATATAGGGCGATGTATCACAGATATAATTCCATTTCTTCGTGTGCTTTTCATGGTTATATCGCGTGGTGGCCTCGTAGGCCTTTTGATAGATCTTTAACCTTGATACGTGCAGCCCGGAAAGCACGGCATGTGCCATGCGGCAGGCAAGCCGGATCAGCGCGGCACGAAAGCCGCTCACGGGCAGCACGGGATCCGCAATACTCCGAAGGATCAGGATCTTGCTCCAAAACCAAGCATCCCACGCCTGCTTCTTTGCCTTGCGCGGGTTGTCACTCACCTTGTCATAGGCATACAGATCCAGGAAAATGCCCAAAGGTGCCTTGATGTCCTTCAATGCATACTCCTTAAAACGCGTCCCCTTCAGGCAGATCCGCGTGGTCATGAGCGGAAACGTCTCGTAATGCTCGGTATTTACAATGCGGTATTTATCCGCATATTCCTCCTCAAAAATGACCAGCAGCTTTTCATAATCTTCGCGAGGCATGGCAATATCGATATCGTCATCCCAGGGAATGAACCCCTTGTGCCTGACGGCCCCGATGGTGGTGCCACCCACACCGAAGTAGACCAGGCCGTGGGCATCGCATACCTTTACAAAATCCTTCAGGATCGATAACTCGGTCTGCTGGATCGCCTTTAAGACTTCGGGTTCGTATTCTTTCTTCGGAGTACTCTTCATTTTCACCTCTTCTGCTCTGCCCGGATGGGCAGAGAGCCCGTCGCGGCTTTGAGCGACTTCAGAACTTCTCCGTCAGGAGAAGTATCCTCGTAACTGATAAGGGCCAGTCGGTCATGAGTGACCGACTGACCCTTATCAATTCAGTATCTGTATTAAAACAATTCTTTTTCAAGCTGTGTCATATAGGTTTCGATCAGCTGCATGCGCTTGGTCCACTCCGC
>CACZPL010000152.1 GCA_902783015.1 uncultured Lachnospiraceae bacterium | reverse complement strand
ATCTTGTGAAATTCCATTTTCAGTGCATCATAGGTGAGCAGATACCCCGATAAAAGCTCTCCCACACCCGTGATGTACTTCACGGCCTCCATGGCCTGCAGCGATCCGATTACGCCGCCCATGGCACCGATCACGCCCGCCTGCTTACAGGTCGGAACCGCATCCTTCGGTGGCGGGTCCTTGAATATACAGCGATAACAGGGGCCTTCTCCCGGAAGGATCGTCGTCAGCTGACCCTTGAAGCGTATGATTCCCGCATGGGAGAGCGGTTTTTTCGCCATCACGCAGGCATCGTTGATCAAAAACTTGGCCGGGAAGTTGTCCGTCCCGTCGATGATAAAGTCATAATCCTTGATCAGATCAAGGATCGTCTCACTGTTTACAAACTGATAATAGGTATTTACGGTGACATCGGGGTTGATGGCCCGCATGGTCTCCGCCGCGGATTCCACCTTCTTCTTTCCGATGTCGTTTGTGGTATGGATCACCTGTCGCTGCAGGTTTGAAAGATCCACCACATCCGCGTCCGCGATGCCGATGGTGCCGACGCCCGCCGCCGCAAGGTAGAGGGCCGCCGGTGCACCCAGGCCGCCCGCGCCGATGATCAGCACCTTCGCGTTTAAGAGCTTCTTCTGCCCCTTTGCACCGATCTCCTTCAGGATGATATGTCTGGAGTAGCGCTCCAGCTGTTCATTGGTAAATGCCACTAGCGTGCGCCTCCTCCCATGAAATAAAGGAACTCCACCTCATCGCCCTCCTTTAAAGCATGGGTTTCAAAGGTGTCGGATTTGATAAACTCCTCGTTGACAGATACCGTCACATACTGCGGTGTCTCCACGTTTTCCTGCTCGATCAGTGCCGCGACGGTAAGGCCGTCCGTCACCTCTTTATTCTCACCGGCTACGGTTATTTTCATTTTTCCATTCCTCCTATATGACGTAATACCACTCGTTGCTCTGTTTGATCTCTTCTACTTTGACTTTGTTGTCGTTCGTGCGATACTCCATCTCCGGATTTTTCATGCTCACCCTGGTGTTCGCCGGCACGGAGCTTGTGATAAATGTATTGCCGCCGATCACGGAGTTTTCCCCGATCACGGTATCGCCTCCCAAAATAGAAGCCTCCGCGTAGATCGTTACGTTGTCACCGATGGTCGGGTGACGCTTCTTTCCGGAGAGCTTCTGCCCGCCTCTGGTAGACAGCGCGCCTAAGGTCACGCCCTGATAGATCTTCACGTTTTTACCGATCACGGCTGTCTCACCGATCACGATGCCCGTGCCGTGGTCGATAAAGAAATACTTATCGATGGTGGCGCCGGGATGAATGTCGATTCCCGTCTCCGAGTGCGCATACTCCGTCATCAGACGCGGCAGCACCGGAACCCTGAGCAGATAGAGCTCATGGGCAATGCGATACACGGTGATCGCCACAAGTCCGGGATAGGCCAGGATGATCTCCTCCAGGCAGCCCGCTGCCGGATCGCCGTCATATGCCGCCAGAAGATCCGTCTCCACATACTCCCGGATCACCGGGATCTTGTCAAAAAACACCCGGCAGATGCGATAGCTTTCCGCCTCCCGTTCTTCCTCGGTCATGGTTCCTCTGAGCTTGCAGAAATCAAGCGCCAGCATCACCTGCTTGTTTAAGTGATAAAAGATGTCCTCGATCGTCACGGCAATGCTGTTTTTCAGATTATAAATTTTGAAGGTTCGCTCCCGGAAGTAGCCCGGGAAGATGATCCGGAACAGATTCCGGATCAACTCCCGCACCTCCGCCTTATCAGGCTTATTGAAGATGTTGAGCTCGTCGATGTTCTTTCCGCCGTGGTAATCGGAGAGCACATTCTTTACGATCTCATCAATCTCCTGCTCTTTGATGATATTTTCCATACTTCTTTCTCTTATGCAAAGGTCTTCAAAACAGAGACCAGTCTGTCTATATCCTCCGGAGAGTTATAGAGCGCCAGGGTCGGACGCACCGATCCCTCATAGCCGAAGTGACGAAGCACCGGCTGCGCACAGTGATGTCCGGTCCGCACGGCGATGCCGTAGCTGTCCAAACGCTTTCCGACCTCCTCATCCGAGTAGCCGTCCAGCTTAAAGGAAAGCACGGATGCCTTATTCAACGCGGTTCCGATCAGGGTAAGCCCCTTCACACCGCTCATCTCCTTTGTCGCATATTGTAAAAGTTCATGCTCCCAGCGGTACACGCAAGGCATGCCGATCTCCGAGAGATAGTTTAACGCCGCGCCAAGTCCCACTGCATCCGCGATGCTTCCGGTACCGGCCTCAAATTTGTTGGGCAGTCCGTTGTAGATCGTACGCTCAAAGGTTACGTCCGCGATCATGTTTCCGCCGCCGTGGTAGGGTTCCGCCGCTTCAAGCAGCTCCTTCTTCCCGTACACCACGCCGATACCCGTCGGTGCAAAGATCTTGTGTCCCGAGAACACGAAGAAATCCGCATCCAGGGCCGATACATTGACCGGGATATGTGCCACCGACTGGGCTCCGTCGATCAGAATCCGCACACCGTGTCTGTGTGCGATGGCGATCAGCTCCTCCACCGGCGTCACTGTGCCTAACACATTAGACACATGGGTCACCGCAACAAATTTCGTCTGCTTTGTAAAAAGCTTTTCGTACTCGGACAGGATGAGCTGTCCGGTCTCATCGCAGGGGATCACCTTAAGCACTGCCCCCGTCTTTTGTGCGATCAGCTGCCAGGGCACGATGTTCGCATGGTGTTCTAAGATGGACACGATGATCTCATCGCCCGGTGCAAGCTGTGGTTTCACATAGGCATTTGCCACGAGGTTGATGGCCTCCGTGGTGCCTCTGACAAACACGATCTCCTCCGAGGAGGGTGCGCCGATAAAATCCCGCACGATATCTCTGGCGCCCTCATAGGCATCCGTGGATCTCGCTGCAAGGGTATGCGCGCCCCTGTGCACGTTGGAGTTTTCATGCTCGTAATAATAGGACAATCTGTCGATCACGGCACGCGGGCGCTGGGTCGTGGCACCGTTATCGAGCCACACCAGCGGGTGTCCGTTCACCGTTTCGGAAAGGATCGGGAAGTCTTCTCGGATCTGTGCCAGCGTCTTGCTGCCGATCCGGATGGAATCGTTTCTTCCGCTTCCCTTTTCTGTTTCCTTCGTACTTACCGTATCCCCGGTCGCAAGAGAGGTCGGAGCATCGATGGTCCGATCCTGCTCTGCCGCCTGCTCCTGTGAGAGCACCGTGGGGGAATAGCTTTTTGCCGGCTCCGCCGTGGCACCGAAGGGGTGCTCCCAGTCAAATTCCGGTACGGCTACGGCAGGTGCCGGTTCGTAAGCAAACGGCACGGCTGCAGTCGGGGTTGCTGCCGGAATCTCAGTCTCCGGCACCGATGCAGCCGCATCTGCCTGAGACGGCACATTCACCGACAGGTTCTCCCCCGCTGCGTTTGCCGGCTCGTAAGCGCCCGCGCCCGCAAGATCCGGGAACAGGGAATTTGCCAGCACCGTCAGCTGCTGCTCTGTGGGTAATCCGAAGGAGGGTTCCGCAAATACGGATGGATTACTCGTAGTCATAGTACTCACCTACCTCCACATCTTCCAAAACTGCGATCGCATCATCTGCAAGGATGGCTGCGGAGCAGTACAGTGACAAAAGATAGGATGCTACGCCCTTGTCGTCGATTCCGCGGAAGCGAACCGAAAGGCCGCGTGAGTGTTCGTTTTTCAGTCCTGCCTGGAAGAGTCCGATGACACCGCGCTTTGCTTCGCCGGTACGGATCAGCAGGATATTTGTCTTGCCGCTCTGAGAGGTCGGATTCTTTAACCCGTCCACAAGAAGCTTGTCTGTCGGAACGATGGGGATGCCTCTCCATGTGAGGAAGTTACCGCCTGCGATGTTCTGGGTCACCGGCGGTACACCGCGCTTTGTACATTCTCTCTCAAAGGCTGCGATCGCTCTCGGATGTGCCAGGAAGAAGGAGGGCTCCTTCCACACCTTGGTGATCAGCTCGTCAAGATCATCCGGTGTCGGTGCACCGTTTCTTGTCTGAATCCTCTGGGAATCAGCGATATTCTTCAAAAGACCGTAATCATCGTTGTTGATCAGCTGACTCTCCTGACGCTCCCGCAGGGACTCGATCGCAAGGCCGAGCTGCTCCTGAACCTGATCGTAGGGTGCGCTGTACACATCCTCGATGGCAGTGTTTACGTTGATGATGGTGGAGATGGAGTTTAATACATACTCTCTCGGCTCGGTCTCGTATTCCACATATCCGTCCGGAATGATATCCGACTTCTTGGTCTGGCTGCAGAGCACGTCGAGGGGTGTTTCACCTTCAACAACCTTATTCACACGGAATATACCCGTCTCTAGGCCCTTGAACTCCAAAAACTTCGTCAGCCACTTCGGCGTCAGTGCGCCGTACTGCGGCTTAGTCTTGGTGACGTTGGCGAGATTATACGCCGCCTTCGCACCGAGTGCATTGATTCCTGTTACCTTTTCTTCCTTTGCCATGTTACATTTTCCTCCT